>CALMWD010000142.1 GCA_937873105.1 uncultured Rhodanobacteraceae bacterium | reverse complement strand
AGTTCCAGATCGGCCTCGGCATGGTCGATCTTGTTCACGACGATCAGCCGGCACAGGCGCCGCGCCTTGGCGTAATCCATCAGCCGCGCGGTGCTGTACTCGATGCCGAGGGCGGCGTTGACCACGACCGCGCAGGTTTCGACGGCACCGAGGATGGACAGGGTCGGACCGCGGAAATCGGGATAGCCGGGGGTGTCGACCAGGTTGACGTGGATCCCGGCGTGGTCGATCGACGCGAGCGCGCTCTGCAGCGAATGCTGGCGTTCTTTTTCCATCGGGTCGAAGTCGGACACGGTGGTGCCGCGCTCGACCGAGCCTGCCGTCTGGATGGCGCCGCCGGCATGCAGCAGGGCTTCGAACAAGGTGGTTTTGCCGGCGCCGGAGTGACCGACGAGTGCGATGTTGCGGATCTGCTCGGTGGTGTATGCAGGCATTGCGCGGCCCTCCCAGGCGTTGAGGCGGGATGGCGGCGAGCGCACTGACGTTCGGGCCACCCGACGGTGATCGAAAGCAGGGTCAGGGCTTGATCCTGTTCCTCGGCCTGCGGCCGGTCAAGCCCGGAATGCGACAATGCCGGTCCCCGAACCGGAGCGGATGATGCAGGTCAATTCGGCGCTGATGATCCACGGCGCAGGCGGCGGCGGCTGGGAGTGGGACGCGTGGCGGCGCGTGTTCGCGGCGGTCGGATGGCGCGTGTCGACGCCGGACCTGCAGCCCGCGGCGGCGGGCATCGCGGCCACGCGGCTGGCCGACTACGAGGCGCAGGCAAGGGACTGGATCCGCGAGCTCCAGCCCGAGGTCGTGATCGGCGCCAGCCTCGGCGGCTTGCTGGCCCTGTCCACCCAGGCGTCCTCCGGCACCCGACGCGTGCTGGTGAACCCGTTGCCGCCGGCCGGCTGGCCAGGCGTCGCGCCGCTGCGCAGGACCTATCCGGACCTCGTGTCCTGGCGAACCACGGCTTCGTTGGCGTCCACCGCACGCGCCCTGCCCGACGCGGACGCGGCGACCTGGCACCGGGCCTGGCGGCGCTGGCGCGACGAGTCCGGAGCGGTGATGAACGCAGCGGCGGCGGGCGTGTCCGTCGCGGTACCCGTGGGGCCGGTTCTGGTCGTCGTGTCGGAACAGGACGAAGACGTGCCCGCAGCGACGTCGAAGGCGCTCGCGCGTGTCCTGGCCGCGGACGTGCTCGACTGCGCCGGCGCCAGCCACGTCGGCCCGCTGCTCGGGCGGTCCGCGCCCGCCGTCGCCGAACGCGTGCTGGCCTGGCTGCGCCTGCGAAGCTGAATGCGCGATGCGGCCACCGGCCGCGCGCCGGCGGAATTCAGAACGAATTCAGTCCCCCGACCCCAGCATCTTCGTCACGCAAGAATTCATCACAGGAGAACATCATGCGTGCGTTCCCGAAGTCGGTTTCCCTGATCGCCCTGGCCCTGACGTCGACGGGCGTCCTCGCATGGAACGATCCGGCGCCGGAGTACGACATGGCGCGCGTCGTCTCGGTCGATCCCATCATCGAGTACGTGGACGAACCGGTGTCGCGGGACGTGTGCTGGCAGGAACCGGTCGAACGCTACGAGCCGCGCTACCGCCACGAGCGCCGCAGCCGCGACGACCGCGCCGGCGCGACCGTGCTCGGCGCCATCATCGGCGGCGCCCTCGGCAATACCGTCGGCCGCGGCGACGGACGGCGTGCGGCGACCATCGCCGGCGCCGTGATCGGCGGCGCCATCGCCCACGACGCCTCGCACCGCGGCCGCTACCGCGACGTCGGCGGGCGTTATGTCCGCGACGTCGAGGAGCGCTGCGAGACGCGCACCGAATATCGCTCGCAGGAGCGCGTGGTCGGTTACGACGTGGCCTACGACTACCACGGCCGCGTCTACCGCACCCGCACCGACCATCATCCGGGCGACCGCATCCGCGTCGCGGTGCAGGTCTCGGCGATCCCGTAAGCGCATCGCCCAAGCCACCGGAACGGCCCGCACTGCGCGGGCCGTTCGCGTTTCAGGCGGACAGGATCGCGCGCAGCGGCGCCATCTGGGTTTCGTAGGCGCGCCAGCCGCCGACGCTGCGACGATGGATGGGGCTGCGCACCTGGACCGCGCTCGCGGTGGTGACCGCGCCGGCATGGCCGGTCACGTCGACCACGCCGTCACGCCAGGGCAGGCCGCAGTAGTCGAGCACGCGCCGCGCCTCGGCTTCGGGATTCGCGACCAGGTCCTCGTAGCGCACGTCGAGGATCTCGCCCGGGAAGCATCGGTGCCAATGCGCCATCAGTCGCTCGTAGCGGCGGTAGTAGCGTCCGAGTTCGCCCTGGTCGTAGCTGTAGGCGCAGGCGTCCGAGAACAGTTCGCGCAGGTTGGACAGGCAGGTATCCATCGGGTCGCGACGCATGTGCAGGATGCGCGCCTGCGGCAGGGCCTGTTTGATCAGGCCGACCAGCAGGAAGTTCGAGGGCAGCTTCTCGGTGTAATGGGTGGCCGCGTCGTGCAGGCGCCAACGACACGACGCGAGATAGCCCGCGGCGATCGCGTCGAGATCGAAGCGCGACGCGGACTGCAGTACGCGCAGGTCGACCACGCCCTTGCATTGGTGGTCGGCGGCCGCGCGCAGTTGCGCGGTGAAGCGATAGGTCTCGCCGCAATCGACCACCTGCGGATGCCGCCCGAGCATGCGTTCCAGCAAGGTCGTGCCGGAGCGGTGCATGCCGACGATGAAGATCGGCGTCGCCGCCTCGCGCGGCGAACCGGCGGCGCGGCGATCGGCGGGCGCGGCCTCGATGGCGTCGAACAAGGCCATCGTCGCCGCTTCGTCGTACGGGGTGAGCTCGCGCTTCTGCGCGCCGGCCGACGCGAGCGCATCCCAGGCGGCGGCGAAGTCGCCGAGGTCGTGCAGTTCCTTGTGCAGCGCGAATCCGATCTGGGCGCGATCGGGCGGCGTCAGGGTGCGGTCGGCCAGGACCCGGCGCAGGCGATCGACATGGTTCGACGCGGCGCTCTGCGTGCGCAGGCGGGCGAGCAGCCAGTGCGCCATCGCCAGTCGCGACTCGCGCGCGATCGCCGCTTCGAGTGCCCGCTCGGCGCGCTCGAACTCGCCCTGATGGGTGGCGAGGTAACCCTCCGTCAGCAGCGTCGCG
>CALMWD010000141.1 GCA_937873105.1 uncultured Rhodanobacteraceae bacterium | reverse complement strand
TATGCGGAGCCGCCGCAAGGCATGACAATGCCGGACGGACGGGCACGGGAGCGCGAGGTGCGGGAACTTTCGGTCAGGCGGCGAGGATGGGCGGCGGCAGGCGTGTTCCTGCTGGCGGTGGCCGACCTCGTGTCGGCCCAGATCCTGCGCTTGCCCGACGCGGCCTGCGCCGAGGTCGGCGAGGCCGGCGACGGCTTCGAATCGGCCTGGCCCAGTTGGCCGTCCGGGGGCGAGGGGGGCATGTCCGGCAGCGGCGACCGCTTGATTGCGATCCCCGGGTTCGAGTCGAACCCGGCGTACGTGCAGCGCCGGTACTTCTGGTTCGTGCCCGAGGCGCCGCGTCCCGGGCCGATGCCCCTGGTCGTGGCCCTGCACGGCACGGCGGGGACGCCGGCCAATGCCTACCGGGAAGCGCGCATCGTGCGCGACCTCTGGGTCGATGCCGCGCGCCGGCACGGGTTTGCCGTACTCGCCCCGGTCGCGGGCGGCAGCCGCGGCAGCTGGATCGCGCCCGTCGCTGCCGGCGATGCCCCGACCGACTACGACGTCATCGCGGCCATGATCGCGGACCTCGAATCGCGCTTCGACATCGAGCGTGCCCGCCGCTACCTCTGGGGATTCTCGGCCGGCGGCCATGTCGCCCTCGATGTGGTCGTGAACCCCCTGCACGCAGGCTTGGGGCGGCGCCAGTTCGCCGCGGTCGGGGTCAATGCCGGCGTGCTCGCCGGCCTGGCCTGCAGCGATCCGGCCGATGCCGCCTGCCGCGCCGCCCTGGCCGAGGCCTTTCCGCGCCTGCCGGTGCAGGTGCTGGTCGGCGACGGCGACAGCCTCGGCATCCATGTCGCAGCGGATGCGCCGCGTTTCCTCGGGACCGGCTGGGTGAACGGCCGCAACTACGCGGCAGCGACCTTCGTCGGCGGTCACTGGGTCGCCTTCGATCATCCGGACCGGCACTGGGACTGGCTGTGCCGGTTCGGGCGCGTGCTCGACCCGATCGAGCGCTTTCGGCTGCGGCCGCAGGTCCCCTGAACGAATGCCCCGGAATGGGGCATGCAAACCTCGGTGTCGCGTCTTCTTTGCCTTGCGCGTTCAAGCATTTGCTGGCTAAAATCCCGCTGCTTTGTCGGCGGCTTTTCGCGCCGTCTCCTCCTGCAGATCCCCTTCGAGCGCCTGGCCATGAGCACGCAACTCGCACACGGCCGTCGCCTCGTCCCCCGGATCGCGCTGGCCGAGGCGGTGGCGACGGCGGTCGTGGCCTCGGGTTTTGCATTCGTCTCGGCGCAGGCTGCGCTGGCGGTGCTGCTCGGCGGGGCACTGGTGGTGCTCGGGACCCTCCTGTTCGGCTGGCGAATGTTCGCCGCCGGGGTCGGGTCCTCGGGGACTGCACTGGCCTCGATGCTGGCGGGCAAAGCGATGCAGTGGATCGCGCTGGCGCTGGGACTGTTCTTGGTCATCGGCGTCTGGCACTTCCCGGTGCTCCCCGTGGTGTCTGGCGTCATCGCCGCCCAGGTGGGCTTCTGGATCGGAACCGGATTAATTCGTTGAGCCCCACACCATGTCGGATCAAGCCGAAAAACTGACGCCCACCGAGTACATCCAGCACCACCTGGGCCATCTCGCGAAGGACCTGACGCCGCAGATCGACGGCGACAAGTTCATGGCCATCCACGCCGACACGATGGTGATGTCCTTCGTGCTGGGCCTGCTGATGTGCTTCGGCTTCTGGCTGGCGACGCGCAAGGCCACGTCGGGCGTGCCCGGCAAGTGGCAGGCCTTCGTCGAGATCGTGCTCGAGTTCATCGACAAGCAGGCCAAGGACGCTTACCACGGCACCAGCAAGCTGGTGACCCCGGTCGCGATCACGCTGTTCTGCTGGATCATCCTGATGAACGCGATGGACTTCATTCCCGTCGACTTCATCGCGACGGTCGCCGGTTTCGTCGGCCAGGCCGCGTTCGGCGTCGATCCGCACTCGGTGCACTGGCGCCCGGTGCCGACCGCCGACGTCAATGCGACGCTGGCGATGTCGATCACGGTGTTCTTCCTGATGATCTTCTTCGCGCTGCGCGCCAAGGGCGTGGGCGGCTTCGTGCACGAGCTGTTCACCGCGCCGTTCGGCAAGTGGATGTTTCCGGCCAACCTGCTGCTCAACGCCGTCGAGCTGCTGTCCAAGCCGATCTCCCTCGCGATGCGACTGTTCGGCAACATGTACGGCGGCGAGATCGTGTTCCTGCTGATCTGGGTGCTCGGCGGCGCCGGTGTCGGCGGCGCGCTGGCCTCGGCCGTCTTCGGTCTCGGCTGGGGGCTGTTCCACATCCTGATCATCATCCTGCAGGCCTTCATTTTCATGATGCTTTCGGTCGTGTACCTGAGCCTCATGGAAGAGCATCACTGAGTTCCCGCTTCACCCTTTCTTCTTTCCATCCAAACCTGTTAGACGGAGACACACCATGGAAGCTCTCATCGCCTCGATCAACGCCTCGACCGCGCTCGCCATCGGCATCATGATCGGCCTCGCCGCGCTCGGCGCCGGTATCGGTATGGCCCTGATGGCCGGCAAGTTCCTGGAATCGGCCGCGCGCCAGCCGGAACTGATCCCGGTGCTCCAGGTGCGCATGTTCATCACCGCCGGCCTGATCGACGCGGCCTTCATCATCACGGTCGCCGTCGCGCTGATGTTCGCGTTCGCTAACCCGCTCACGGCGGCCATCGCTGGCTGATCGAACGGTCACCGCGCCGCGAGGTGCGGCGACCACAGGCTTCATCGCGCGACGGTCCGCCGTCGCCGATGTCCCAACGCGGAGCAATACGCCATGAACATCAACCTGACGCTGTTCGCGCAGGCGCTCATGTTCGCCGGCTTCATCTGGGTCGTCGCGACCAAGATCTGGCCGCCGCTCTTGAACGCCATCGAAGAACGCCAGAAGAAGATCGCCGACGGCCTTGCCGCCGCCGACAAGGCCAAGCAGGAACTCGCCGATGCCGACGCCCGCGTCGCCGACGAGATCAAGAAGGCCCGCGTCGACGCCGCGCAGATCACCGATCGTGCGCATCAGCAGGCCGTCCAGATCGTCGACAAGGCGAAGCAGGACGCGATTGCCGAAGCCGCGCGCCAGAAGGCCGCCGCCGAAGCCGAGATCGCGAACCTGTCGTCGAAGGCGAAGGAAGTGCTGCGTGCCCAGGTCGCCGGCCTCGCCGTCAAGGGCGCGGAGAAGATCCTCGGTCGCGAGATCGACGCGAATCGCCACCGCGATCTGCTCGACCAGGTCGCCAGCGAGATCTAAGCGATGAGCAGCCGCGAAACGCTTTCTCGCCCGTACGCCCGCGCCGCCTTCGAACTCGGCAAGGGCCACAACGCGCTCGCCGACTGGTCGTCCAAGCTCGGTTTCGCGGCTGCGGTCGCGGCCCAGCCGGAGGTCGTCGAACTGATCGGCAACCCGCGTGTCACGGCGGACCAGCTCAAGACGCTGTTCCTGCCGAATGGCGAGGCTGCGGACAGCGCTTTCGCGCTGTTCGTCGCCCAGCTCGCGGCCAACCGCCGCCTCGCCCTGATGCCGGAGATCGCGGCGCAGTTCGAGCAGCTCAAGCGTGAGTCCGAACGTGTGCTCCAGGTGCGCGTGAAGACCGCGGTGGCGCTGGAAGCCTCGCAGGCCGAGGCGATCAAGGCTTCGCTCGCCAAGCGTTTCGCGCGCGACATCGTCATCGAGCCGAGCATCGATCCGTCCGTGCTCGGCGGTGCGGTGATCGACGCCGAAGGCCTGGTCATCGACGCTTCGGTCCGCGGCAAGCTGGAACGCCTGCAGCAGGCGCTGGCGCAGTAATCCATCCGGCCTGGCGCGACCTCGCGACGGGCCGGTCAAAGTTTTCACCCTTTCGGGAACAGTCATGGCCAACCAACTCAACCCCAGCGAAATCAGCGAGCTGATCAAGAACCGCATCGAGCAGTTCAAGACCGGCGCGACCGCCCGCAACGAAGGCACGATCACCGCGGTTTCCGACGGCATCGTGCGCATCCACGGCCTCGCCGACGTGATGCAGGGCGAAATGATCGAGATGCCGAACAACACGTTCGCGCTCGCGCTCAACCTCGAACGCGACTCCGTCGGCGCGGTGGTGTTGGGTGACTACGAACATCTGCGCGAAGGCGATGCGGTCAAGACCACCGGTCGCATCCTCGAAGTGCCGACCGGCCCGGGCCTGCTCGGCCGCGTCGTCGACGCACTCGGCAACCCGATCGACGGCAAGGGCGCGATCGTGTCCGAGGTCAGCGCCCCGATCGAAAAGGTCGCCCCGGGCGTGATCTGGCGCAAGTCGGTCGACCAGCCGGTGCAGACCGGCTACAAGCCGGTCGACGCCATGATCCCGATCGGCCGCGGCCAGCGCGAGCTGATCATCGGCGACCGCC
>CALMWD010000140.1 GCA_937873105.1 uncultured Rhodanobacteraceae bacterium | reverse complement strand
CATCGGCTGGTAGGCGCCATCGTGGAACACCGAGACCGACTGGATGCCGTAGCGATGGTCACGGACCTGCAGTTTCAGGTAGTAGGGGTTCGATCCCTCGAACTGGAATTGCACCGGCCCTGAGGTCGGGCATTCGACGCGTTCCCACTGGATCGGCACGCGGCCGAGGATCGGATCGGCGATGGCGGCCATCGCCGCATACGAGAAGTCGAGGTCGCCTTCGGCGCAGTCGGGGCACTGGCTCCCGACCTTGACCACGGTGCTGCCCAGCGGCCCGGTGACCGCCAGGCACTCGCCGCAATGCGCCGAGCCTGCCCATTGCGGGGCATTGATCGCGGCGATGTGGTCGGTCGCGATCCATTCGAGCGCGCACGCGCCGGAGCCTCCGATCTCGGTGTAGTAAGTGCCGTCGCCTGTGCCGGTGAACGGAGCCGGACAGGCGGCGTGCACTGACGGGGCAAGTGTCAACACTGCAAAACAAGCGGCCCGGGCCAGCAAGGACATGGGATTCTCCCGACGACGAAGCGCTTATCGTCGTCCGCTCCGGCGGCCGCGGCAAGCGCGGTCGAGCACTTCCCGATGCGATTGGGCTACGCTGCCGCCATGCACCAAGCCATCCTCGACTTCTGGTTTCGCGAGATCGATCCGGCGCAATGGTGGCGGGTTGATCCGGCGTTCGACGAATTGATCCGCAGCCGGTTTCTCGCGTTGCATCGCCAGGCGGCGGCGGGCGAGTTGTTCGCGTGGCGTGCAACGGCGCAAGGCCGACTGGCCGAGATCATCGTGCTCGACCAGTTCTCGCGGAACCTGTTCCGCGGCACGCCATCCGCGTTCGCGCAGGACGGCATGGCGCTGGCGCTGGCGCAGGAGGCGGTCGCGGCGCAGGCGCATGCGGTGATGGCGCCCGTCGAACGCGGCTTCCTGTTCCTGCCGTACATGCACAGCGAGTCGCGTGTGATCCATGTCGAGGCGGAACGGCTGTATCGAGCGTTCGCGCTACCCGGGAACCTCGACTTCGAATTGAAGCACAAGGCCATCATCGACCGCTTCGGCCGCTATCCGCACCGCAACGCGGTCCTCGGGCGGGCGTCGAGCGCCGAGGAAATCGAGTTTCTGAAGCAGCCCGGTTCCTCGTTCTGAGACCCGCCCATGCCGACCCGCAAACCCATCGACGAAGCGAAGCTGGACCGCATCGTCGCCGATGCGGCCAAGGCAAGGCGCGAGCGCGAGAGCGGCTATCGCGAGCGGGCGCTCGCCCTGTACCCCTGGATCTGCGGCCGCTGCGCGCGCGAATTCACGCGCGCCAACCTGCACGAGCTGACGGTGCACCACCGCAACCACAATCACGACGACAACCCGGCCGACGGCAGCAACTGGGAGCTGTTGTGCCTGTACTGCCACGACAACGAGCACCAGCGACTTCTGGACCACGCCGCCGGCAGCCTGAAAGGCGAAGATGCGCCGGGGCCGGCCACGTCGAACCCTTTCGCAGGACTGAAAGCATTGTTGAAACGGGACTAGGCGGGGTCGCTACATGGATTTCCGGAAAGCTGCAGTTCGGATCGCGGTCGCGCTGGTCGCACTGGCCGTGGGCGCGAAGGTGCAGGCGCAATCGTTCGAGACGATCGCGCCGGACCTGCATCTGCTGCGAGGCGCCTTCGCGCCGGGACAGCAGCCGGACGGCAACACCGTCATGCTGCGGGGGCGGCGCGGCTGGATCGTGATCGACAGCGGTCGCCACGAGGCGCACACGCAGGCCATCCTGCGCCACGCGTCGGCGTCCGGCGTCCCGATCAGCGACATCGTCAACACGCACTGGCATCTCGACCATGTCAGCGGCAATGCGCTGTTGCGCCGCGCGTACCCGGACGTGGAGGTGCACGCGAGCCGCGCGATCGTCGCCGCGATGGACGGCTTTCTCGCCAACTATCGGCGGCAGCTGGCGACGCTGGCCGAGCGGCATCCGGCGTCACCCGAGATGCCGAACTGGGTGGCCGAGATGGCGCGCATCGATCACGGCGTGTTGCTGCACCCGACCGTACCCATCGTCGAGAACGCTCGGCGCAGGCTCGCGGGCCGGGACCTCGACATCCGCCTGAGCACCGACGCCGCGACCGACGGCGACGTCTGGGTCTACGACCTCGCCTCGCGCACGCTGATCGCCGGCGATCTGGTCACGCTGCCGGTACCCTTCCTCGATACTGCCTGCCCGAGCGGCTGGCGCCGGGTCCTGGAGGAACTGGACGACCAGCCGTTCACGCGCCTGGTCCCCGGCCATGGTGCGGTGATGGACCGCAAGGGCTTTCGTCGCTACCGCGCCGCGTTCGGGCGGCTGCTGGAGTGCGCGGGTCGCGGCCATCGCAGCGCCGCGCAATGCGCCGACGCTTGGGTCCGCGACCTCGGCGACCTGCTGCAGACCGACGAGCAGGCCCGAGCCCGCGAACTGCTCGACTACTACATCAACGCGCGGCTGCGCGGCCCGGGCGCGAGCGCGGAGTGCGACCAACCCGGGCGGCGCTGATCGGAGCCGGTGTCTCGGATCATTGCGCCGCAGCGGCGTCCTTGCTGTTCTTGGCGGACAGTTCGCGCCAGCGCAGCAGCTTGGCGTCGTAGTCCTTGCGGACCGCCTCTTTCGAGTCCTCGCGTTCCTTCAGCGTCTTCTGCTGGATCTCGATCTGGCTCCGGACCTGGGCGATCGAATCCGTCACCTGCTGCGGCACCGGCTTCTTGTTGCGCTCGAAATCGGCCGCATGCGCGAGCAGGTCGGACAGGTTCTTCTCCTGGCTGGCGATGGTCAGCTTCGCGGTGGCCATGTTGGCGTCGATCACGCCGAGTTCCTGGTCGCGGGCGTGCAGCAGGTCGTCCTCGGTCGTGTACGACAGCATCAGGGCGCGATCGGCCTGGGCCTGGGCTTCGGCCAGCTTGCGCGCCTCCTCGTCCTTGACGCGCTGGGCCGCTTCGGCCGCCAGTTCCTCCTGGGTCTTGGCCCGCGCGACCTGCTTCACCGTCACGCCGTCCTGGTTCTTTTCCTCGCGCGCCAGCTTGGCCGCCTCGGGCGGCACCTTGTCGCTGAAATGCACATTGCCCTTTTCGTCGACCCACTTGTAGAGCTTGCCCGCCGCCGCGGGCAGGGCCACGGCCAGACCGAGCACCAGAACCGACACCCAACCCGAGACACGCATGATCGACTCCGAAATCGGCCCTAGGCCGCGACACCGTGGCGATTACGATAGTCCAAAAGCGCGGCGCGGTGCTGAACCAGCTCGGAATTCTCGCCGGTGAATTGCAACAGTTCGGCGAGCCCGGCGATGGCCACGACCGGAATGCCGAACTCGGCGCGCACTTCCTCGACCGCCGAACGCTCGCCGTGGCCGCGTTCCTGGCGATCGAGCGCGATCAGTACGCCCGCGGGCACGGCGCCCTGGGCGCGGATCAGCGCGATCGCTTCCCGCACCGCGGTGCCGGCAGTGATCACGTCGTCGACGATCAACACCCGCCCGGCCAGCGGGGCACCGATGATGGCGCCGCCTTCGCCGTGCGTCTTCGCCTCCTTGCGGTTGAAGGCCAGCGGCACGTTGCGGCCGTGCCGGTCGGCCAGTGCGATCGCGACCGTGGTGGCCAGCGCGATGCCCTTGTAGGCCGGGCCGAACAGCATGTCGAAGCCGAGGCCGCTCTCGGCCAGCGTGGTCGCATAGGCGCGACCCAAGGCGGCCAGGGCGGCGCCGTCGTTGAACAGGCCGGCATTGAAGAAGTAGGGACTGACACGACCCGACTTGAGCGTGAACTCGCCGAAACGCAGCACCTGGTGGCGCAGTGCCAGCGTGAGGAAATCGCGTTGGTGGTCGCGCATGGCGGGCTCTCCGTATCCGGGGCGCGCAGTCTAGCGGCGGGCACCCTCGGCAGCAGCGCCGGCATCGGTTATGGTGCGGGCCGTTTCAGGACAACACCGCCATGCGCATCATCAGTTTCAACGCCAACGGCATCCGTTCGGCCGCGACCAAGGGCTTCTTCGACTGGTTCGCCTCACAGCAGCCGGACGTGCTCTGTGTCCAGGAAATGAAGGCCCAAGCCGATCAGCTCGGTGATGCTGTGTTCGCGCCGGCCGGATACCAGCGCCATGTCCGCGAGGCGACCACGAAGAAGGGCTACAGCGGCGTCGCGATCTACACTCGGCGCGCCCCGGACGAGGTCCGTACCGGACTCGGCTGGGACGCCTTCGACGAGGAGGGTCGCTACATCGAGACGCGCTACGGCAACCTCAGCGTGGTGTCGATGTACCTGCCCTCCGGTTCGTCCGGCGACGAGCGCCAGCAGTTCAAGTTCAAGGTCATGGACTGGATCGCGCCGATCTTCGACGAATGGCTCGCCAGCGGACGCGACTACGTGCTCTGCGGCGACTGGAACATCGTGCGCTCGAAGCTCGATATCAGGAACTGGACCTCGAACCAGAAGAACTCCGGCTGCCTGCCCGAGGAACGCGCTTGGCTGAACGCCTTGTGCGAGCGCGGCTGGGTCGATGCCTATCGCCATCTCCGGCCGGAAGGCGAGGACTACTCGTGGTGGTCGCAACGCGGCGCGGCGCGCGCCAAGAACGTCGGCTGGCGCATCGACTACCAGATGATCACGCCTGGCCTGCGCGATCGGCTGCGCGACTGCTTCATCCATGCCGAACCGAAGTTCTCGGACCACGCGCCGGTGGTCGTCGACTACGCCGATTGAGGCGCGGTTTCGCGCGCGTGCAGCACCTGGTCGACCAGGCCCGTGCGCATCATCCACAGGAACAGCAGGATGCCGGGCAGCGCCGCCACCGTGGTCAACAGGTAGAACTGGATGTAGCCGAGCTGTTCGATCAGGGCGCCCGCCGTGGTGCCGGTGAGGATGCGCCCGGCGATCGAGGTGGTGGCCGAGAGCAGTGCGAACTGCGTCGCCGTGAACGACAGGTTGCACAGGGCCGACAGATAGGCGACCACGGCCACCCCGCCGATGCCGCTGGCGAAGTTCTCGAAGCCGAGCGTGAACGCCAGCATCGCGTTGTTGTGGCCGATCTGGGCCAGTGCCGCGAAACTGAGGTTCGACACGGCCATCAGGACCAGGCTGGTCAGCACCGCGCGCTTCATGCCGGAGCGCGCGTACAGCACGCCGCCGGCGAAGATGCCGAGCATCAGGGCGATGAAGCCGACGCCGACGTCGTAGGTCGCGATTTCGTCGTTGCTGAAGCCGAGATCGTTCAGGAGCAGGCGCAAGGTCAGGTTCGCGAGCGTGTCGCCGATCTTGTGCAGCAGCACGAACAACAGCACCAGCCAGGCGCCTTGCCGACGCACGAATTCCGACAGCGGCGCGACCACGGCATCGATCGCGGCGGCCAGCGAACCGACACCACTGCGCACGACATGGCGCACCGGTTCGCCCAGCCACACCGAGGCGATCACCGCCGGCAGCGCGAACACCGCGCACAACGAATAGGCCAGGCCCCATCCGCCCTTGCCGGCGACGACCAGGGCCAGGCTCGCGGCTGCGGTCGAACCGATGCGCCAGCCGTACTGCGACATGCCCGAGCCGGTGCCGAGCTGGTGCGGCGCGAGGGTTTCGATGCGGTAGGCGTCGATGACGATGTCGAAGGTCGCGCCGGCCACGCCGACCAGGATGGCCGCGAACGCCACCGTGGACAGGTCGGCTTTCGGGTCGACGGTTCCGAGCAGGATGACCGCGATCGCGACGAAGGCGGCCGAGAACCACAGCCAGGAGCGTCGTTGTCCGAAACGCGACAGCAGCGGCAGCGGCGCGCGGTCGATCAGTGGCGCCCACAACACCTTGAAGTTGTAGACCAGGAAGGCCAGCGAGAACGCCGTGACGCTCTTCTTGTCGATGCCGTCCTGCGCGAGGCGCGTGGTCAGCGTCGCGCCGATCATCGCGTAGGGAAATCCGGAGGAGATGCCGAGCAGCAGGGCGCCGAGCGGCGCCTTCTCGAAGTAGGCGCGGAAGGAATGGGCAGTGTCGGTGGCGACGGCATCGTTCATCCGCGGATGCTAGCGGAGCCCGTGGCGCGGCCGCGACCCGTTCGGTTGCCGTCGCCGAATCGTCACGGTTAGCATGCGCCCGGGATCGGGGTGGACACTGTGCCGGACATCGTCATTCGCGGCATCGACAACGACATGGCCGAGCGCATCAAGGAGATCGCGCGGCTGAACAACATGCCGATCAACGACGTGTTGTTGAGGCTGTTGCGCCAGGCGCTGAAGCTGGACGCAGAGACGTTGATGGTCGCGAACCCCAAGCAGGACATCGCCCGACTCGCGGGTGCCTGGGGCAAGGACGAGACCGATGCGCTGCGTGCCGCGATCGCGGCCATCGAGAAGTTGCCCGGGGGTTAGGCCGGCCAGATCGCGCCGAGCACGCGCGGACCCTGCGCGCCCGTCACTTCGGGTCGGTTGCCGGGACGGCCTTCCAGGGTTTCCCGTGCCAGCCAGGCGAAGGTGATGGCCTCGACGTAGTCTGGGTCGATCCCGTGCGCCGCGGTGGTTTCCAGCT
>CALMWD010000139.1 GCA_937873105.1 uncultured Rhodanobacteraceae bacterium | reverse complement strand
CGAGCCGCCGGGCAACCGCCTGCGCGTCGCGCTGACCGGCCTGACCATGGCCGAGCGTTTCCGCGATGACGGACGCGACATCCTGCTGTTCATTGACAACATCTACCGCTACACGCTGGCCGGTACCGAAGTGTCGGCGCTGCTCGGCCGCATGCCGTCGGCCGTGGGTTACCAGCCGACGCTGGCCGAGGAAATGGGCGTGCTGCAGGAACGCATCACCTCGACCAAGACCGGTTCGATCACCTCGATCCAGGCCGTGTACGTGCCCGCGGACGACCTGACCGACCCGTCGCCGGCGACCACGTTCGCGCACTTGGACGCGACCGTCGTGCTGTCGCGAAACATCGCCTCGCTCGGCATCTACCCGGCGGTCGATCCGCTCGACTCGACTTCGCGCCAGCTCGACCCGCTGGTCGTCGGCAACGAGCATTACGAGGTGGCGCGCAAGGTGCAGTCGACGCTGCAGCGCTACAAGGAACTCAAGGACATCATCGCCATCCTCGGCATGGACGAGCTGTCCGAAGAAGACAAGCAAACCGTGTCGCGCGCGCGCAAGGTCGAGCGCTTCTTCTCGCAGCCGTTCCACGTCGCGGAAGTGTTCACCGGCTCGCCGGGCAAGTACGTGTCGCTGAAGGAAACCATCCGCGGCTTCAAGATGATCGTCGAAGGCGAAGCCGACGCGTTGCCGGAACAGGCCTTCTACATGGTCGGCGGCATCGACGAAGCTTTCGAGAAGGCCCGCAAGATGGGCGCAGCGGTCTAAGAAGGAATCGAGATCATGTCCACGATCCGTTGCGACATCGTCAGTGCCGAGGAAGAGATCTTCCACGGCACCGTGTCGATGGTCGTCGCCACCGGCGAGATGGGTGAGCTCGGCATCGCGCCGCGCCACGCGCCGCTGATCACCCGCCTGAAGCCGGGCCAGGTGCGCGTCATCCTCGAAAACGGCGACGAGCAGTTCTTCTACGTCTCCGGCGGCATCCTCGAAGTGCAGCCGCAGGTCGTGACCGTGCTCGCCGACACCGCGATCCGCGCCAAGGACCTCGACGAAGCCGCCGCCAGCAAGGCCAAGGCCGAAGCCGAGAAGCTGCTCGCCAACCGCACCGACGCGATGGAAATCGCCGAGGCCCAGGCCCAGCTCGCCCAGGCGATCGCCCAGCTGCAGGCGCTTGAACGCCTGCGCAAGAACCTCAAGCACTGATCCGCCGTCCGCCCCGAGCCTGCCGAAGGGCGTTCGCACACCGCATCAACACCGTCCCCCACAGGACACGCCGACGCCGACCCGAAAGGGCCGGCGTTGTCGTTTCTGGGTGCGGGAAAGCGCGCGCGCTAGAATGACGGCCTTCATTCGAGCCGGGAGCAGGACATGACGGACGCCCAGAAGATCTACGACTTCTGCGACGAGATGTGGGAACGCCAGATCATTCCGCAGCTCACCGAGTACATCAAGATTCCGGCCAAGTCGCCGGCCTTCGACGTCGAGTGGGAACACCACGGCTACATGAAGGCGGCGATGGACCTGATCGAGACCTGGGTGCGCGCGCAGCCGGTCACGGGCATGACGGTCGAGCGCATCCAGCTGCCGGGGCGCACGCCGTTGCTCTTCATCGAGATCCCCGGCAAGGGCGAAGACGTGGTGCTGATGTACGGGCACATGGACAAGCAGCCCGAGATGGTCGGCTGGAACGTCGACCTCGGCGCCTGGAAGCCGCTGCGTGCCGGAGACAAGTTGTATGGCCGCGGTGGCGCCGACGACGGCTACGCCACGTTCGCGTCGCTGACCGCGGTGATGGCATTGAAGGAACGCGGCATCGACCACTCGCGCGTCGTGATCATCATCGAGGGCTGCGAAGAGTCGGGTTCCTACGACCTGCCGTTCTACATCAACCATCTGGCCGATCGCATCGGCAAGCCATCGCTCGTGGTCTGCCTCGACTCCGGCGCCGGCAACTACGACCAGTTGTGGCTGACGACCAGCCTGCGCGGCCTCGCCGGCGGCACGCTCAATGTGCGCGTGCTCGAGGAAGGCGTGCACTCGGGCGACGCCAGCGGCATCGTGCCGAGCTCGTTCCGCATCCTGCGCAACCTGCTCGACCGCATCGAGGATTCGAAGACCGGACGCATCACCGCCGATGTGTTGAACGTCGACATCCCCGGCGATCGCATCGCCGCCGCGAAGGAAGCGGCCGGCGTGCTCGGCACCCAGGTCTACGACA
>CALMWD010000138.1 GCA_937873105.1 uncultured Rhodanobacteraceae bacterium | reverse complement strand
GCCGAACTCCTCGTAGTCCTGCAGGTCGAGGCGATCGTCGATGTCGTCGGCGGATTCCGGCTCGCGATCGTCGCTGGGGGCGGGTTCGTCGCCATAGTCTTCGCCCGGCAGGTCTTCCTCGCGTTCCAGGACCGGGTTGGCTTCGAGCAGCTGGGTGACTTCCTGCTCCAGTTCCAGCGTCGACATCGCCAGCAGCTTGATCGCCTGCGTCAGTTGCGGCGTCAGCTTCAGGCTCTGGCTCAGTCCGATCTGGAGAGCGGCTTTCACCACGCTGGGACGGCCCTCCGATCGGCCTGGAAGCAAGATTCGTTCCAGCTCATTCTACGCACTTCGGCGGATTCGCCAAGCGGCCAGTTCTTCAGCCGCCGGCAGTCCAATAGCCGGCCGCGCGCATCGCGTCGCCATGGCATCGCGAGAACAGCGCGAGATCGTCGCCGCGGAGTTCCGCGAGATTGGCGTCGTTCGAGCCGACGCGGAAGAACTTCGGTTCGACCTCATGCAGGGCGTCGAACTTCAGCCGGGTTGGCGCCGGGGGCGGCAGCCCGGCGAAGGCGGCGATGTGCGCCAGCGCTGCGTGCGGATCCGCCACCAGCGATTCGTAGCGCAGCACCAGCGTGTTCGGCCGCTGCGACAACATCCAGGCCTGTACGTGGGTCGACCAGTCGCTGCCCCAGACGCGCCCTTCGATGACGTCGGCGAGCGACGGCGATTCGCCGGCGAGATCCTGCCGGTAGTGCCAATACGAGACGACGGCGGCGCGCCCGTCGCGGACCAGGTACACGGCGGGACGGGTATCGTCCGGATCGGGCAGTTCATGGGTCTTGACGAAGCAGGGGCCGGGATGGGCCTCGGCGGCCTCGCACACCGCCGCCGAGGATTCGAACTCGGGCTGGTCGCGTCCCGCCGCACGCTCGAAGGCCCGATCGGTCTTGGCATCGAAGTCGTAATAGGACCAGGTGGGCACGTCGAACGCCTTGGACAGCAGCAGGCGCATGAAGGTGTTGCCGCTGCGCGGATAGGACGCCAACCAGATCAGCATTGCCTCTTTCCCCCCGGAAATCGCGGTCGCCAGCTTGCAGGAGAACGCCGCGCGAGGGAAGCCAATCCGTGCTCAGATCGTGAACTTCTCGCCGAGATAGACGTCGCGCACGCGCTGGTTGGCGAGGATGTCCGCGGGCTTGCCTTCGGCGAGCACGGTGCCGGCGTGCAGGATGTAGGCGCGGTCGCAGATGCCGAGGGTCTCGCGGACGTTGTGGTCGGTGATCAGCACGCCGATGCCGCGGTCCTTGAGGTGGGCGACGATGCGCTGGATTTCGCCGACCGAGATCGGATCGACGCCGGCAAAGGGCTCGTCGAGCAGCATGAAGCGCGGCTTCGCCGCCAGCGCGCGCGCGATCTCGACGCGGCGGCGCTCGCCGCCCGACAGGCTCTGGCCCTTCTGATTGCGCACGTGCGCGATCTGCAGGTCGGCGAGCAGGGCTTCCATTTCGTCGCGCTGTTGCTTCCGGCCCAGGCCGGGGCGCAATTCGAGCACGGCGAGCAGGTTGTCCTCGACGCTGAGCGTGCGGAACACCGATGGCTCTTGCGGCAGGTAGCCGACACCGCGGCGCGCGCGTTCGTGCATCGGCATCGTGCTCAGGTCGATGTCGTCGAGCAGGATGGCGCCGGCGTCGGCGCCGATCAGGCCGACGATCATGTAGAAGCAGGTGGTCTTGCCGGCGCCGTTCGGGCCGAGCAGGCCGACGCATTCGCCGGGCGCGACCTGCAACGAGAAGTCGGAGACGACTTCTCGGTCCTTGTAGCGCTTCTTCAGGTGCCGGGCGGACAGCATCAGGACTTCGGCGCTTCGGTCGCGGGCTTGGCCGCCTTCGGTTTCGGGGCGATGGTCATGTTGACGCGGCCGCCGGGTTCGCCTGCCTGCATTTCGCCGCTGTCGAGGCGATACACGACGCGTTCGCCGGTGAGCACGCCGCGCGGCCGCTCGATGCGCACGCCGCCGGTCATCACCACGGTCTGCTCGGACAGCAGGTACTCGATGCGCTTGGCGTCGGCCTTGAGCCGACCCTGGCCGTCGATGTCCTGCTCCAGGTGCACCGGCGCGCCGTCGAAGACGACGCGGCTGACTTCGCCGTCCTTCTGTTCGATCTCGCCGCGATCGGCGCGGATCATCAACGAGCCCTGGTCGATGCGGACGTCGCCGGTCAGCACGGTGATGCCGGTCTTCTCGCTGGTCTGCGACTGGTTGGCGCCGACCTGCATCGGCTGCTCGCGGTCGGCCTTGGCCGCAAAGGCGGCCGGGACGAGCAGCGCGGAAACGACGAGCGCACTAGCGCTTCGGAACAAACTGGCCATTCACGTCCGCCTTGAGTTCGAAGGTCTTTGCATTGAGGTCGGCCGAGAGGCCGCGGCCGCGCAGTATAGAGCCCGGTTGCCGCACTTCGACGGCGCGATCGGTCTCGACCAGGCGCGTCTCGGTATGGGCGACGAGGCGCTCCGTGGTCAGCGACCACGCTTCGGCGGCTTCCTCGGTCTCGCGCCGGATCGCCACGTCGGTATCGAGGTCGATGCGCTTGGCCACGGTGTCGATCCAGGCCGTCGCGCTCTCGGCGCGCCAGCGCTGGCCGTCGTCGCCGAACAGGTGGAACACCGGCGTGGTGACCGCCAGGCCTTTCACGCGGTCGTCGTGCAGCAGGCGCGGCGCCTTGGCGCGGAACGCGATCCTGCCCTGCGCGTCGAAGGCGTCCAGTTCGAAGTCGACCAGTTCGTAGCTCGGGCGCGACGGGCCGGCGAAGCGGTCCGGTTTGGGCTGGTTGAAATCGCGCAACAGCATCCAGCCGGTTGCGGCGGCGACGAGCGCGAGCACGAGCGCGACCAGCAGTTGCAGCCGACTCATCCGCGGAACCGCTGCAGCATCGCGCCGAACTGGCCGCGCGCGGCCAGCAGCAGCTCGCAGATCTCGCGGACCGCGCCGTCGCCGCCGGCCCGGGTCGTGCGCCAGTGCGCGACATGGGCGACGACCGGATGCGCGTTCGCGACCGCGATCGCGAAACCGCCCGTGCCCATCAGGCCGAGGTCGGGAAAGTCGTCGCCGACGTGGGCCACGTCCTCGATGCCGAGGCCGAGTTCGGCGGCCAGGTCGAGCATGCAGGCGCGCTTGTCGGCCACGCCCGCGAACACGTGGCGGATGCCGAGGTCGCGCATGCGCTTGCCAACCGCGGCGGTGTCGCGCGCGGTGATGACGGCGACGTGCATGCCGGATTCGACCAGCATCTTCAGGCCCAGGCCGTCCATCACGTGGAAGCGCTTCGACTCGTGGCCGAGGTCGCTGTAATACAGGCCGCCGTCGGTCATCACGCCGTCGACGTCGAAGCAGGCCAGACGCACGCGCGCGGCGCGGGCGACGACGTCTTCGGGAATGCCGTCCAGCGGCGACCAGGGCGTCATGCGTCAGACCACGCGGGCACGCAGCAGGTCGTGGATGTTCAAGGCGCCGACCAGGGTGCCGTCGGCCTCGACCACGAGCAGGGCATGGATCTTGAAGTCCTCCATCAGCCGCGCCGCCTCGACGGCGAGCTTGTCCGGCGTGATGGTCTTGGCCCGCGTCGTCATCAGCGCATCGACGCTGGTGCCGCGCAGGTCGACCTCGGCGTCGTCGAGGGTGCGGCGCAGGTCGCCGTCGGTGAAGACGCCGAGCAGGCGCTGGTCGCGGTCGACTACGGCGGTCAGGCCGAGGCCCTTGCGCGTCATTTCGATCAGCGCGTCGGAAACGCTGGCGCCGCTGGCCACGCGCGGGACCTGGTCGCCGGTGTGCATGATGTCGCTGATGCGCAGCAGCAGGCGGCGGCCGAGCGAGCCGGCCGGATGCGAGCGCGCGAAGTCGTCGGCGGTGAAGCCGCGCGCCTCGAGCAGGGCGATCGCCAGTGCATCGCCCATGACCAGGGTCGCGGTCGTGCTCGAGGTCGGCGCCAGGTTCAGCGGGCAGGCTTCGACCGGCACGCTGACGTCGAGGTGCACGTCGGCGAGGCGGGCGAGCGACGAGTTCGGGTTGCCGCTCATCGCCACCAACGGGATGCCCTGGCGCTTGATCAGCGGCAGGATCGCGAGCAGCTCGTCGGTTTCGCCGGAATTGCTCAGCGCCAGCACCACGTCCTTCTCGGTGATCATGCCGAGGTCGCCGTGGCTGGCCTCGGCCGGATGCACGAAGAAGGCCGGGGTGCCGGTGCTGGCCAGGGTCGCCGCGATCTTGTTGGCGATGTGCCCGGACTTGCCCATGCCCGAGACGACGATGCGCCCGGTGCAATCGAGCATCAGGGCGCAGGCGCGGAAGAAGCTGGCGTCGATGCGCGCCGACAGGCCGCGGATGGCGTCGGCCTCGATCTCGAAGACGCGGCGGGCACTGGCGGACAGACGGTCGGGATCGAGCATGGGGTGCATCAATACCGGCGGGGCCGGCTTCAATTGGGCGTTCACGATGGTTCCCGGGCGCTGGGGTGGCGGTCGCGCTCGTTCCGCGGGGCGGAATCGGCTAGACTTCGCGGCCCTCATTCTAGCCGCAAGCCGCAGGCGTCGTCCGAACGCCGCCTGACGCCCGCGAAACCGCATCGCCGCTCCATGGACGCCGCCCGAATCCGTGCTTTGATCGAACAAGGTCTCCCCGACGCCGAAGTCAGCGTGCAGGGCGAGGACGGCGTGCACTTCGAGGCGCGCGTGGTCAGTCCGTCCTTCGCCGGCAAGCTGCCGCTGGCGAGGCACCGGATGGTCTATGCGACGCTCGGCGACCTGATGGGCGGCGCGATCCACGCGCTGGCCCTGAAGACGCTGACGCCGGACGAAGCCTCGCGCGGCTGAAGCCCGCGGCTCATACTCTTTCAAGGAACAACGATGGCCAAGATCGTGATCAGCGGCGGCGAGCCGCTCAACGGCGAAGTGTGGATTTCCGGTGCCAAGAACGCCGTGCTGCCGATCCTCGCCTCGACCCTGCTGTGCGACGAGTCGATGAGCATCGGCAACGTGCCGCACCTGCACGACGTGACCACGACGATGGAGCTGCTCGGCCAGATGGGCGCGCAGTTCATCATCGACGAGCGCATGAAGATCCATGTCGATCCGCGCCATACCCACAACTTCCATGCGCCCTACGACCTGGTCAAGACCATGCGCGCCTCGATCCTCGTGCTCGGTCCGCTGGTCGCGCGTTACGGCGAGGCGCATGTGTCCCTGCCCGGCGGCTGCGCCATCGGTTCGCGTCCGGTCGACCTGCACATCCGCGGCCTGCAGGCGCTCGGTGCCGAGCTCGTCGTCGAGAACGGCTACATCCACGCCAAGGCCAAGCGCCTGAAGGGCGCACGCGTGGGCATGGACCTGGTCACCGTCACCGGCACCGAGAACATCATGATGGCGGCGGCGCTGGCCAGCGGCACCACGGTCATCGAGAACGCGGCCCAGGAGCCCGAGGTGGTCGATCTCGCGAACTGCCTGAACGCGATGGGCGCACAGGTTTCGGGCGCGGGCACCAACACCATCACCATCCAGGGCGTCGAACGCCTGCACGGCACGCATTACGACGTGCTGCCGGACCGCATCGAGACCGGCACCTTCCTCGTCGCCGGCGCCATCACCAGCGGTCGCGTGCTGCTCAAGAAGGCCCGGCCGAACACGCTGGACTCGGTGCTATCCAAGCTCGAACAGGCCGGCGCCCACCTCAATGTCGGCGAAGACACCATCGAACTCGACATGCGCGGCAACCGTCCCAAGGCGGTCACCCTGACGACGGCGCCGTATCCGGCCTTCCCGACCGACATGCAGGCGCAGTTCGTGGCGCTGAACACGGTGGCGGAAGGTGTGGGTGTCGTCACCGAGACGGTGTTCGAGAACCGCTTCATGCACGTGCAGGAACTGCAGCGCCTCGGCGCCGACATTCGCGTCGAGGGCAACACCGCGATCATCCGCGGCGTGCCCGAGATGACCGGTGCGCCGATCATGGCCACCGACCTGCGCGCCAGCGCCTGCCTCGTGCTCGCCGGCCTGGTCGCGAAGGGCGATACCACGGTCGACCGCGTCTATCACATCGACCGCGGCTACGAGTGCATCGAGGAAAAGCTCGGCATGCTCGGCGCCAAGATCCGTCGCCTGCCGAGCTGATTCGCCGGTCCTGACCTAAATCAAGGCGCCGTCGTCTCGGCGCCGCTGCAATGCCCGCGAACTCGGCGCCGTGCCGAGCGGCGTTGGGCATGTATCCCGGATTTCCGTTGCAGGGCATTCGCTTCGGCATCGACCGCGTCGACGCCGCCTTCGTGGCGCTGCTGGCGTTGCGGCGGAGGCTCGCGTTCGCCGCGATGCGCGCAAAGGATGCGGCCGGCGTACCGCGTTCCGATCCCGGACGCGAGATCGAAGTGCGCGATCGCGCCCGCCGCCTCGGCGCCCGGCTCGATCTTGCACCGCGCGAGGTGGATCGCCTGATGGCGGGCATCGTGGGCGTCGCGCGGCAGGCGCAAGGCCTTCCGCCTGATGCGGATCAAGGCGAAGTGCGCGTCGTGGCGCCGATCATCGCGGGCATGGCCGAACTCGATCCGATCCGCGAGGTGTCCCCATCCGACCGCTGGCGCTGGCTGCCGCCGCCGAAACGGTGGGCGCCGCTGTTGAGACTGCTGCCGCAGCGGCTGCAATGCCGCGTGCTCGACGCGCTGGTCGCGTCCGCCTTGGCGAAACCGATCGCCAACGGTTCGCTCGACGTCATGCGTGACCGCCGACTGGGCCTGGAAGTGCCGGACCTCGGCCTGCGCTGGGTCTTCCTGTTCCGCGACGGCCACGTGTGTGCGGGCGAGGGCGCGGCGGACGCGACCGTGCGCGGCACTGCCACCGACCTGTTGCTGCTCGCCAGTCGCCTCGAAGACGCCGACACCCTGTTCTTCCAGCGCCGGCTGGTGTTGACCGGGGATACCGAACTCGGCCTGACCGCACGCAACCTGCTCGATCGCCTCGATTGGGCGGACCTGCCCTTGGGCTTGCGCATCGCGCTGAACCACGGCGCACGCATCGCGCAGTCGGCGCGTGCGGGCTACCGCGCCCGTCATCCGGACGCGCCCGCCGTCCGAGGTGCGCCATGAGCGTCGCCGTCGTGCCGCGCCCGGCCTGGCGCGCGGGCCTCGACACCGAATACGCCGATGTCGTCGCTCGCCTGGAAGCGCTGTTGCCCTGCGTCGAATGGCCGCTGCACCTGCCCTGGATCGATGCGATCCAGCGCCTGAAGCGCGAGCGCGGCGCCGTGGTCATGGCGCACAGCTACCAGTCGCCGGAAATCTTCCATGGCGTCGCCGACGTCACCGGCGACTCGCTGGCCCTGGCCCAGGCCGCCGCCGACTGCGACGCCGACGTCATCGTCCTGTGCGGCGTTCACTTCATGGCCGAGACCGCCAAGATCCTGGCGCCGCAGCGCACCGTGCTGATCCCCGACCTCGAGGCCGGTTGTTCGCTGGCGAATTCGATCACGGCCGAGGACGTCATCGCGCTGCGTGCCCGGCATCCGGGCGTGCCGGTGGTGAGTTACGTCAACACGACGGCCGCGGTGAAAGCGCTGTCCGATGCCTGCTGCACGTCCGCGAATGCGCTGCAGGTGGTCGAAGCCATGGGCAGCGAGCGCGTGATCTTCCTGCCCGACCGCTTCCTCGGCGCGCACGTGCAGACCCAGACGGCAGTCGAGCTCATCCTCTGGCACGGCGCCTGCGAAGTGCACGAGCGCTTCACCGGGCAGCAGGCGCGACATGCGCGCGAGCGTTTCGATGCCAAGCTGGTCGCGCATCCGGAATGTCCGCCCGAGGTGCTGGTCGAGGCCGACTTCGTCGGATCGACCTCGGCCATGGGCCGCTGGCTGGCGCAGGAGAAGCCCGGACGCGTCGCGCTCATCACCGAATGTTCGATGGCCGACAACCTGCGCACGCAGTTCCCGGACATCGATTTCGTGCAGCCCTGCAACCTGTGCCCGCACATGAAACGCATCACGCTGCCGAACATCCATGCCGCCTTGGTCGAGATGCGGCACGAGGTCGTGGTGCCGGACGCGGTCGCGGCCGGCGCGCGGCGCGCGCTCGCGCGCATGCTCGAGGTCGGACGTCGCGAGCGGGTATGAGCACGACGCGCGCGCCGCTGATCGTCGTCGGGGCCGGCA
>CALMWD010000137.1 GCA_937873105.1 uncultured Rhodanobacteraceae bacterium | reverse complement strand
CGCGTCGACGTCACCGCCGAGTTCTACGTGCGCGTGCAGCCGACCGAGGAGTCGATCGCCCACGCGGCGCAGACGCTCGGCCGCAAGACCATCGAGCCGGAAGCCCTGAAGGACCTGGTCGAGGGCAAGTTCGTCGACGCGCTGCGCTCGGTCGCAGCCGAGATGGGCATGGAGGAGCTGCACGAGCAGCGCACCCTGTTCGTGCAGAAGGTGCAGCAGGCGGTGTCCGAGGATCTGCTGAAGAACGGCCTCGAACTCGAGGCCGTGTCGCTGACCGGCCTCGACCAGACCAGCAAGGAATACTTCAATCCGGACAACACCTTCGACGCCGAGGGTCTGACCAAGCTGACCGAGGCGATCGAGCTGCGCCGCAAGAAGCGCAACGAGATCCAGCAGGACACCGAGGTCGAGATCCAGAAGAAGAACCTGATCGCCGCGCAGCAGAAGCTGACCCTGGCGCGCGAAGAGGAGTACGCCAAGCTGACCCAGCAGCGCGAGATCGAAGTGCGCCGCGCCCAGCAACAGGCCGAGATCGCGACCCAGCAGGCCGAGAAGACGCGCGAGGCCGAAGAGGCCAAGATCGCCGCGCAGCAGCAGATCGACGCCGCGCGTCTCGCCGCGGAACGCGCGATCCAGGACCAGCGCATCGCCATCGAGCAGCAATTGAAGGAACGCGACATCGTCAAGGCGAAGTCGGTGCAGACCGCCGAGATCGAGCAGCAGAAGGCGGTACAGCTGGCCGAACAGGAACGCGCGATCGCGATCGCCGAGAAATCGCGTGCGCAGTCGGAAGCGCAGGCCCTGGCCGACCAGGCGCGTGCGGCCGCGGTGCAGGCGCAGGAACAGGTCGATACCGTGCGCGAGGTCGAGCGCGCCGAGCGTTCGAAGAAGATCGAGCTGGTCGAAGCGGCCAAGCAGGCCGAGCGCGAGATGATCGGCGTCACGATCGCCGCCGAGGCCGAGAAGAAGGCGGCGAACGACCGGGCCGAGGCGACGCGCACGCTCGCGAATGCCGAGGCCGATCGCCAGCGCATCGCGGCGACCGCCGATGCCGAGGCCGAAAAGCTGCGCGCGGACGCCGCCGAGAAGCGTTACACCGTGGACGCCGAAGGCCAGCGTCGCCTGAACGAGGCCGCGAACCTGCTGTCGGCCGAGCAGATCGCCTTGCAGATCAAGCTCGCCGTGCTGCGCCACCTGCCGGACATCATCCGCGAGAGCGTCAAGCCGATCGAGGCCATCGACGGCATCAAGATCGTCCAGGTCGAGGGTTTGAACGGCGGCGGGTCGGGCCACGGCGGCGATGCGGCGGCGGCAGGGTCCGGCAACCTCGCCGACCAGGTCGTGTCCAGCGCGTTGCGTTATCGCGCCCAGGCGCCGTTGATCGAGTCGCTGATGAAGGAGGTCGGCATCAGCGGCACCGACCTGAACGGCATGACCCAGGCCCTGGCGGACGGCAGCGATGCCGAACGCCTGCGCGAGCTGATCGCGAAGCGTGACGCGCTGACGCGCAAGAGCGACTGAGCGCGCCCCGATGCCTGTCTGCCTGCGCGCACTGGGGCTCGCCGCGCTGCTCGCCGGCGGCCTGGCCCGCGCCGATGGACGCGCGGGCGAGACCATCGCCGAGGCTGCTCGCGCCCAGGTCGGCGTGACCACGTCCTACGATCCGGCCTATCGCCGCTTGGATTTCCCGAACGGCGACGTGCCGATCGACACCGGCGTCTGCGCCGATGTCGTGGTGCGGGCGCTGCGGCGGGTCGGCATCGACCTGCAGGCGGCGTTGAACCGCGACATGCGCGCGCACTTCGCGGCCTATCCGGCGAACTGGGGACTGTCGCGCCCCGATCGCAACATCGACCATCGCCGCGTTCCCAACCTGCGGCGCTGGTTCGAGCGCCAGGGTTGGTCGCTCGGCGCCAGCGCCGACCCGGACGACTACCGGCCGGGCGATGTCGTCAGCTGGGCGCTGGCCGACGGGCGCCCGCACATCGGCGTCGTCTCCACGCGGCGCAGCGCCGCCGGACGTCCGCTGGTCGTGCACAACATCGCGGTCGGCGCACGTGAAGAAGACGTGCTGTTCGCGTGGACGGTCACCGGTCGCTATCGTCGGTCCGCGGCGCCCGCGCCCGGCGCTTGACGGCCCGACGGGGCGGATGCACGCTCGCCTCCCCACTCGGCGTGTGCGGCCTTGGTCCGCGGAAGGTGTGTCATGTCGTTCCGGCGTCTGAATTCGCGTGCATTGCGCGGCCTCGCACTGCTCCTGCTGGCGATGCCACCGGCCTTCGCGGCCGAACTCGAGATCGTGAACGAGGGCGGCATCGGTCGCGACTGGGCGGCCGCGCCCGGCAGTTCGTTCGCCGCCCCCGGCTACCCGGCCGAGATGCTGGAACGGCGCGCGCATGTCTGCCTCAACCTCGCCTACACCCTGCGCGAGGAAGGAATCCCGGTCGAGTTCGAGCTGCTCAAGAGCTGGAGTCGCGACGAGTTCAACGTGCCGCTCTCCGACGGCGAACTGGACGGCTTCGTCCAGTCCGCGGCAATGGCGCTGGCGCAATGGCGCTTCGTGCCGAAGCAATCGGGCAAGCGCATCAAGCCCACGCGCACCTCGGCCACCCTGGTGTTCCGCGGCAACGCCGGTTTGAGCACGGCCGATGTCGCCGCGAACTGCAAGGTGCCCGACCTGGCCGCCCATATCGAGACCGGCGATGCCGAGGCGGCACGCCTGCGCACGGTCCGCCAGATCCTGCAGCGCACCGAATTGCAGCAGGCGCGGGAACGGCAGGCGCAGCTGCTGGCCGAGCAGGCGCGCCGCCGCGCCGCCCAGTCCGAGGACTGATCGTCGCGGGCGCCGCAGGCGCTACACTGCCGGCGTTTTGTTCCGAGGGGGCTGCGTGAGCATCAAATCCGACCACTGGATCCGCCGCATGGCGGAGCAGCACGACATGATCGAACCGTTCGAGCCGGGCCAGGTGCGCGCCAATGCCGGCGGCGGCCGCCTGATCTCGTACGGCACATCGAGCTACGGCTACGACGTGCGTTGCGCGAACGAGTTCAAGATCTTCACCAACATCAACTCCACCATCGTCGATCCGAAGGCGTTCGATCCGAATTCCTTCGTCGACGTGGTCTCGGACGTGTGCATCATCCCGCCGAATTCCTTCGCGCTGGCACGCACCGTCGAGTACTTCCGCATCCCGCGGTCGGTGCTGACGGTCTGCCTCGGCAAGAGCACGTATGCGCGCTGCGGCATCATCGTCAACGTGACGCCGCTCGAACCCGAGTGGGAGGGTCACGTCACCCTCGAGTTCTCGAACACCACGCCGCTGCCCGCGAAGATCTACGCCCACGAAGGCGTCGCGCAGATGCTGTTCTTCGAATCCGACGAGGTCTGCGACGTGAGTTACCGCGACCGCGGCGGCAAGTACCAGGGACAAAAGGGCGTGACCTTGCCGAAGACCTGATCAGGACCCGAGCGCGGCCCGCAGCGTCTTGACCAGCATGCGCTTCGGGCCTTCGCCGTAGGGCTCGCGGTCGCCGCGGCCCCAGACCGGATCCGGCCAGGCGGCGTCGCCGTCGAAGCGGGCGATCACGTGCACGTGCAGTTGCGGCACGCGGTTGCCGAGGGCGGCGACGTTGAGCTTGGTCGGATCGCAGACCGATTGCAGCGCCGCCGAGACGCGGGCGATCTCGTCCATCAGTCGATGCTGGTCGGTGCGGGACAGGTCGACGAGTTCGCGTGCGTCCTTGACCTTCGGTACCAGGATCAGCCACGGATAGCGCGCGTCGTTCATCAGCAGCACGCGGCACAGCGGCAGTTCGGCGACCTCGCTGCAGTCGGCGGCCAGGGTCGGATGCAGGGCGAAGCGCGGTGCTTCGGCCAGGTGCTCGCGCAGGAAGGCGAAGCTGCGCCGCCACGCCCGCGCCGCGCTTTCGGCGTGGAAATCGGCGCGTTCGTTGCAGTTGAAGCCGTGGCCGGCCTCGTAGAGGTGCACCGGAATCCCGGGGTGCCGACGGCGCAGATCGTCGACGACATCCGCCGGGATCAGCGGATCCTTGCGCCCGAAATGCATCAGCAGCGGCGCCTGCGGCGCCTCGTCAAAGAAAGGCTGCGTGCGGGACCCGTAATAACTCACCGACGGCAGCCCGAGCCGGGTCGCGCACAGCCAGGCCAGGGTGCCGCCCCAGCAGAAGCCGACCGTGCCGACCGGACCGTGCGCCTCGGCGACGGCGGCGGTCGCGGCGATGTCGCGCAGCGCCGCCTCGAAGCCGAGCGCGGCCACTCTCTCGCGGCCGAGGGCGATGCCGGCCTCGTCGTAGTCGAGCTCGAGGTGCCCGCCCGCGCGGTCGAACAGGCTGGGCGCATAGGCGGCATAACCATGCGCCGAAATCTGCTCGGCGACCCAGCGGATGTGCCGGTTCGCGCCGAAAATCTCCTGCAGCACGATCACGCTGCCGAGCGGCTCCTCGGGCGGCAGGGAACGCCAGGCGCGGAAGCGGTGGCCGTCCTCGGCGGCGAGTTCGACCCAGTCGCCGCTCATGCCGGCTTGCGTCGGTCGGAGGCGGCGCGGGCGATCTCGGTGCGATTGCGGCCGAGATCCTTCGCGCGATACAGGGCGTCGTCGGCGGCGGCGACGAGGGCGCTCAGCGACCCCGCACCGGTTTCGTGCAATTCGGCGAGGCCGATGCTGGCGGTCAGCGCGACCGCCTGGCCTTCGAGCACGCCCATGCGGCGCTGGATCGCCAGGCGCAGACGCTCGGCGGTGGCCAGGGCCTCGTCGGCGCTGGCGCCGGGCAGGGCGGCGATGAACTCCTCGCCGCCGTAACGGCCGAGCGGGTCGCCGTCGCGCATCTCCTCGCGCAACACCCGCGCGGCGGCAATCAGCACGCGGTCGCCGAACTGGTGGCCCATCGAGTCGTTGATCGGCTTGAAGCGGTCGAGGTCGATCAGCAGCACCGACAGGCGCGCGCCCTGGGCCTTGTGGCGATCGAACAGTTCGATCATCTGCTGCATGACGTGGCCGCGATTGGCCAGCGTGGTCAGCGGATCGGTGGTGGCGGCGCGGAACAGGTCCTGGGTCTGCGCCGTCAGGCGCGCGTTCGCGGCGCGCAGGGCTTCGTCCTGGGCCGAGATCTCGGCATTCTTGCGCGCCAGCACGCGGGCCGTGCGCTTCGCCTCGCGCCAGCGCCAGGCCACCAGGCCGAGCAGCACCACGAGCATGCCGATGAAGGCGATGCCGATGCGGCGGCGCAAGGTCTCGGTGCGCAGGCTGAGTTCCTTGAGCGAATTGTCGAGCCGCAGCAGTTCGACCTGGCGTTCGGCGCGTTCGCGGTCCTGCTTCAGTTCGAGCACGGCGAGGCGGCGGGCCGCGGTCACGCCGAGCAGTTCCTCGCGCAGGCTGGCGCGCTGGCGCGCGAACGCGAGCGCCTGCCCGACTTCGCCGCGGCGGTCGAGCAGTTCTTCCATCGCCTTGTAGGCGGCGTGCAGTTGCGGCTTGAGCTGCGCCCGCGTCAGGTATTCCAGCGAACGCCCGTAGGCGGACTCGGCCGCGGCCAGTTCGCCCTCGCCGACCAGGAGGTCGCCGCGGTAGAGCAGGGCGCGCCCCATGACGTCGGCCTGGCGCATCGATTCGCCGAGGCGCAGCGCCGCGTCGATCTCCAGGTCGGCCTCGTCCCAGCGCTTCAGGGCAATCAGGGCGCGCGCCGCTTCCAGGCGTTCGAGCGCGATGCCCTGGCGGTCGCCGAGGCGGGCATCGATGGCCATGGCACGGCGCGCGGTGTCGAGCGCCTGCACCGCGTCGCCGACGTCGTTCAGCACGGTCGCATAACTGCCGAGCGCGGACGACAGGGCGGCCGGGTCGAACTCCTCGCGTGCCGCCGAAATCGCCTTCTCCAGGTATTCGCGCGCCGATTGCGCGTCCTCGATCTCGCGGTAGAGCAGGCCGATGTTGCGGTAGGGCACGTCGACGCGGTTGCCCGGCCCGAGTTGCCTGCGGATGTCCAGCGCCTGCAGCTGCTGGTCCATGGCTTCCGAATAGCGGCCCATGTCGCGCAGCACGGTGCCGAGGTTGACCAGGGCCAGGGCGGCGTCCGCCGGACGGTTCGCGGCGCGCGCGATGCGCAGGGACTCCTGCTGGTAGCCGTAGGCTTCCTGCAATTCGCCGCGCCGGCGCGCGATGCGCCCGAGGTAGCCGACCGCCTGTGCGCGATAGCCGGCGTGCTGCCGGTCGCTGGCCAGCCTCAGCAGCTGGCGGCCGGTGGCGATGCCCTCGTCGTACTGGCCGGCCACGAGCTGGCTTTCGGCCAGCATTTGCAGCGCGTACATGCGCTGGCCCGGCGACGGCGCCGATTCGAAGGCCTTGCGCCAGTGGCGCTCGGCGTTGGCGGCGTCCTGGGTGGCCGAATACAGCGTCGCCGCCGCGACCTCGAGGCGATAGCGGCCGCTGCCGCCGAGGGCGATGCGGTGCAGGTCGAGCGCATGCTCGATGCCGCGGCCGAGCGCGCTGTCGGCGAGTGCCGCGGGGATCGCGGAGGCCGCGAGCAAGGCGGCGACGAAGATCGGCAGTCGGCGGAGCGTGGCGTTCAAGCGCAGGTCCTGGCGGGCGCGCGGATCATAGCGGCGGCGGACCGGTTCAGGCGCGCCGGCTATACTCCGCGCCCGTTTTTCGCCCGGCCCGTCCCATGTCCGCGTCCGCTCCCAAAGTCGGCTTCGTCAGCCTCGGCTGCCCCAAGGCACTGGTCGATTCCGAACGCATCCTCACCCAGTTGCGTGTCGAGGGTTACCGGATCGTGCCGAGTTACGACGATGCCGACGTCGTCGTCGTCAACACCTGCGGCTTCATCGACGCCGCGGTCGAGGAGTCGCTCGAC
>CALMWD010000136.1 GCA_937873105.1 uncultured Rhodanobacteraceae bacterium | reverse complement strand
ATCATCGACTTCGACAGCGGCCACATCCACGGCGCCGAGGCGCTCCTGCGCTGGTTCCATCCGGAGCGCGGACTGGTGCCCTCGTCGCTGTTCGTCGGCGTCGCCGAAGATGTCGGCCTGATCGGGGCGCTCGGCGACTTCGCGCTGCGCACCGCCTGCGAAACCGCAGTGCGCTGGCCGAAGAGCGCGGGACGCGCGCCCTTCGTGGCGGTCAATGTCTCGGTCAAGCAATTGCGCGATTCGCGCTTCCCGGCGCGGGTCGCGGAAGTCCTGTCCGAGACCGGGCTGGCCGCCGACCTGCTGCATCTGGAACTCACCGAGAGCTCCCTGCTCGACGGAGAATCCGAGGCCATCGCCACGCTCGAAGCCCTGCACGGCCTCGGCGTCAAGCTTTGGCTGGACGACTTCGGCACCGGCTTCTCCGGCCTCAACCACCTGCGCCGGGTGCCCGTGTCCGGCGTCAAGATCGACCGCAGCTTCGTCGCCGACCTGATGACCGACCGCCACGACGTCGCGCTCACCAGCGCCATCATCGCGATGGCGCGCTCGCTCGACATCACCGTCGTCGCCGAAGGCGTGGAATCGGCGGCGCTGGCGGAACTGCTGGGCCAGCTCGAATGCCCCTACGGCCAGGGCTACTGGTTCGGCGAACCGGACCACAGCGAGAAGCTGGTCGAGCGCATCATCGCGCAGCGCTACGGCGATCGCAGCCAGGCCAACATCGTGCCGTTCAGCTGAACAGGCCGCGCACCGTCTCGATGAATCCCCCGAGGTGCATCAGCACCCAGTCGCCGAACCAGAAGGCGGCGCCGAACTGCACCAGGGTGATCGCCCACAGCGCCGCCAGCCAGCGGCCGTCGCGTTCGAGCAGGGCCATCGCGTAACCGATCATCGCGATCGCGAACGGCATGTTCGTCATCGGCACCGGCAGCGCGAGCTCGATGCCGAGGAAGATCAGCAGGAACCCGGTGAAGCGATGTGCATGCCGGGTCAGGAAGAAGGTCCAGCTCGGCTTGCACAGCTTCTCGATGCGGTCGAGCCAGGGGTCGAGCACCTTGACGAACTTCGCCACCGAGGCCTTCGGAATCTGGATGCGGCGCACGAAGCCGGGCAGCCAGGGATGATCGAAGCCGATCAGCATCTGCAGGCCGATCAGGCTCAGCAGGGTGCCGAAGATGCCGCCCATGAAACCGACCGGGATCGGGATCATGCACGGCAACGCCGCCAGCAGGATCAAGGCGCCGAAGCCGCGCTCGTGGATGGCGTCGACCAGTTGCCCGAAGCCGATCTTCTCCTGGTCCCAGCTGGCCAGGGTGGCATCCAGCAGTTCCGAGACGCGCGGCGGTTTCGGACGCGGCGTGCGCTTCAGCAGACCCATCAGCCGACTTCCGTCGGCGGCAGCGAGGCCACCAGCACCTTGTCGATGCGGGCACCGTCGAGGTCGATCACCTCGAACCGGAAGCCGCCGAACACGAAGTGCTCGCCGACCGCGGGGATGCGTCCGAACTGGGCCATGAACATGCCCGCCAGGGTGCGGTATTCCTGATCGGTCTCGTGCGGCAGCTCGTCGAGGCCGAGCAGCTCGCGCAGGTCCTGCACCGGCAGGCTGCCGTCGATCAGCCAGGAACCGTCGCTGCGCTGCACGATCGGCTGCCCGTTGGCCTCGATGGCGTGGGCGAGGCGACCAAACACCGCTCCCATCAGGTCGCCCATCGTGACCAGGCCCTGGATGTCGCCGTATTCGTCGACCACGAAGGCGAGCGCGGCCTCGCTCTCGCGCATCTGATCGAGCAGCTGCATCGCCTTGGCGGCCTCGGGCACGAACAGCGGCGGCTGCAACTCGCGGAACAGTTCGGGCGTGTACCCCGAGGCCAGCTCCGCGACCATCATCTTGGTCTCGACTACGCCGAGCACGTCCTGGTCGCTGCCGCGATAGACCGGATAACGCGAGTGGCGCGACTCGCGCAACACCACCAGGTTGTCCTCGAGCGAGGCCGCGGCGTCGAGCCAGGCGATGCGCGTGCGCGGGGTCATCAGGCTGTCGACGGTGCGGTCGCCGAGGTTCAGCACGCGGTTGACCATGTTGCGCTCGTCGGCGTCGATGACGCCCTGCTCGTGGCTCTCCTTGACCAGCATCTTGATCTCTTCCTCGGTCACGTCGCCTTCGTTGCCGTGCTTGACCGGGAACAGCTTGAACAGGGCCTCGGTGGTGACGCTGAGCAGGCTCACCGCCGGCGCCGCGGCGGTCGCCAGCACCCGCATCGGGATCGCCACCGCCTTCGCGACCTTTTCCGGCCGCACGATGGCGAGGCGCTTGGGCACCAGTTCGCCGAGCACGACCGACACGAACAGGATGAGGGTGACGCTGACGCCGACGCTGACCGGCTCCGCGTGTTCGGCGATCCAGGGGATCTGCGCCAGTTCGTCGCGCAGGGCGACCGCGATCGACTCGCCTCCGAAGAAGCCGGTCAGGATGCCGATCAGGGTGATCCAGACCTGGACCGAGGACAGGAAGCGTTCGGGCTTCTCGGCCAGTTCGAGGGCCATGCGGGCGCCGCGGCTCTCGCCGGCCTGCTGGCGCAGGCGCGTCTTGCGCGACGTCATCACGGCCATCTCCGACAAGGCGAAGAAGCCGTTCAGCAGGATCAGGAGGAGGACGATGGTGATTTCGAGCGACATGGGTTCAGCGCAACAGGCGCCACAGCGAGTGCACGCTCAACGCAATGACGGCGAAGCCTACCATGGCGGTCAAGATGCGCATCTGCAGGTGCCGCGTCAGCCACGCCGCCACCGGCGCGGCGACGATGCCGCCGGCCACCAGGCCGCCCAGCCAGACCCAGGAGACCACGCCCAGACTGGCGGTGAGCGCCGCGCTGATGGCGATCGCGACGAAGAATTCCGCCGCATTGGTGGTGCCGACGGCATAACGCGCCTCGGCGCCCTGGGCGATCAGCGAGGACGTGACCACCGCGCCCCAGCCGCCGCCGCCGACCGCGTCCAGCGTGCCGGCGACCAGGCCGGTGCCGTGCGCGCCCAGCGCGTGCACGCGCTTGCGGGCGACCCGGTTGCGGACGGCGCGGACCAGCATCCACAGCCCCATCAGGGCCAGGTAGACGCCGATCGCGACCCGCAGCGGTTCCGGCGGCGCATGTTGCAACACCGCCGCGCCGAGCACGCCGCCGATCATCCCCGGCAGGACCAGGTGCAGGAAGACTCGCCGGTCGATGTTGCGGAACCAGGCGTGCGACAGGGCCGAAGCGCCGCCGGTGAACACCTTGGCGGCGTGGATGGCGGCGCTGGATGCGGCCGGCGGCGTGCCGATGGCCAGCAGCACGGCGTTGGCGACCAGGCCAAAGCCCATGCCGAGCGCGCCGTCCACGATCTGGGCGGCGAATCCGATCGCCGCGAAGGTCAGGAATTCGTTGAGGTCCATGCGACCGGAAGCATAGCCACCCGAGGTGACGGGGTGTGACCGGCCGACCCGGCCGCAGTCACCAGACTGTAACCTATCGGTCATAACCTAGGCCGGTCCGGTGCCCCGCGGCGCCCCCGTTTTCCCTACTCACGACAAGAGCCAACCCCATGTTTTCTCTGCAGACCATCTTCGGCAAGGGCGACCGCTTCTTCAGCCTGCTCGAGCAATCGGCGGAAGCCGCGCACGAATCGACCAAGGCCCTGACCGCCCTGCTCGGCCACCAGGGCAAGAGCGGCTCGCTCGCGGAGTTCACCCGCACCCGCAACCGCGAGAAGGAACTGGCGGCGCAGATCAGCCACGAACTGGTCAACACCTTCGTCACCGCGATCGAACGCGAGGACATCGAGGCGCTCGGCGCGGCCCTCTACAAGATCCCGAAGACGGTCGAGAAGTTCGCCGAACGTTATGCGCTGACCACCGAGCGCGTCGGCCAGGTCGACTTCGCGCCGCGCGCGGCGATGCTGGAAAAGGCCGCGGGCGTCGTCGTGCGCATGGTCCGCGAACTGCGCCGCGGCATGGCCATCGAGACCTACAAGGCGATGTACGACGAGTTGCAGGCGCTCGAGTCCGAGGCCGACCGCCTGATCCTCGACCTGTATCGCGACCTGTACAAGGACGAGGCCGATCCGGTCCGCTACCTGATCCGCAAGGACCTGTTCGAGATCTTGGAGAAGGCGATCGACAAGTGCCGCGACGCCGGCAACGTCGTCTACCACATCGTCCTCAAGAACAGCTGAGGCCGCACGTGACGACTGCGCTTGCGATCTTGCTGACCGTCATCGCGGTCGCACTGATCTTCGAATACATCAACGGCTTCCACGACACCGCGAATTCGATCGCCACCGTGGTCGCGACCAAGGTGCTGACGCCGCGCCAGGCCGTGGTTCTTGCGGCAGGCATGAACCTGCTCGGCGCGCTCGCCGGCACAGCGGTCGCGAAAACGATCTCCTCGGGGCTGGTCGACACCAGCGTGGTCGCCGTGACCTCGGAAATCCTGATCTGCGCGCTCACCGGCGGCATCATCTGGAACCTGATCACCTGGTGGCTCGGCCTGCCGTCCTCCTCCAGCCATGCGCTGGTCGGCGGCCTGTGCGGCGCCGCCGTCGCGGCGGCCTCGGGCAACTTCGACGCACTGATCTGGTCGCAGAGCGCCGGCGACTGGACCCAGAACAAGGGCCTGTTCTGGAAGGTGGTGCTGCCGATGATTTCCTCGCCGATGGCGGGCTTCATGCTCGGCATCCTGATGATGGGCCTGTTCATGGCCGTGATCAGCACGATGAACGGCGCCGGCGGCTGGATGGCGCGCGTCTCGCGCCCGCGCTGGGTCAACGCCATCTTCGGCAAGGCCCAGATCGGGTCGGCCGCCTACATGGGTTTCGCGCACGGCACCAACGACG
>CALMWD010000135.1 GCA_937873105.1 uncultured Rhodanobacteraceae bacterium | reverse complement strand
AGGGTGCGCAGGTGCTGGGCGCTGCCGGAGAGCGAGCGCCGCAGCAGCTCGGACAGGCGCAGCACCAGGCGTTCGGTCAGGCTGGCGTCCTGGTGCGCGAGTTCGGCCAGGGCGTTCAAGGTGTTGAACAGGAAGTGCGGGTCGAGCTGGGCGCGCAGGGCCGTCAGTTGCGCCTCGACGCGCAGGCGTTCGGCTTCGCGGTAACGCAGCCACCAGGCATAACCATGGCAGGCGATCGCGGTCAGCGCATACAGCATGATGTTGGTCGCGGTCACGCCGGAGAGTTGCAGCACGACCAGCTTGTCGGCCGGCTCGCTGCGGCCGATCAGCTTCAGCCAGCCGACCATCAGCACCAGGTGCACCGCCGCCAGCAGCAAGGCCGCCAGGGCGTGGATGCCGAAATGGCGGGCGAGCCGGCCCTCGCGGATCGGCCAGCGTTGGGTGATGCGCCAGACCACGGGCGTGAACGCGGCCCAGATGATCCAGATGCCGAAGTTGGACAGCACGATGACCGGATCCGGATCGCTGGCGCCGCGTACCGCGGCCATGATCAGCTGTTGCGGCACGTAGAGCAGGCCCAGCCCGAACCAGAACAGCGCCACCCAGGTCATCGGATGCCGGCTCAGTCGTCGCCAGTGGGGAACGCGGTCGTCGATACGCATGGCCCCATTGTGCCGCGGTTGCGCGCCGGGGATCGCGGCGGCGGGATCATCGGTGACGACAGCGGTGCGGATCGCGGCTGCGCGACCGCGGCCGGTACAATGCCGCGATGGACGTTTCCCATCTGCTCGACGCGCTGAACCCGGCGCAGCGCGAGGCCGTGTGTGCGCCGCGCGGACACTACCTGGTGCTGGCCGGGGCCGGCAGCGGCAAGACCCGCGTGCTCACCCACCGCATGGCCTGGCTGACCGAAGTCGAGCGCGCCTCGCCGTGGTCGATCCTGGCCGTGACTTTCACCAACAAGGCCGCCGGCGAAATGCGCGCTCGCGCCGAGCTGCTGATGCCGCACGGCACGCGCGGGCTCTGGGTCGGCACCTTCCACGGCATCGCGCATCGCCTGCTGCGCCAGCATTGGCGCGAGGCGGCCCTGCCGGAAACCTTCCAGATCCTCGACGCCGACGACCAGGTGCGCTTGTTGAAGCGCGTCATCGCCGATCTCGGCTTCGAGGAGTCGCGCTGGCCGGCGCGCCAGGCGGCCTGGTTCATCAATGCGATGAAGGACGAGGGCAAGCGCCCGGGCGCGATCGCGACCGACTACAACCCGGCGACGCGCACCCTGATCGACATCTACGTCGCCTACGAGGAACGCTGCCGGCGCGCCGGCCTGGTCGACTTCGCCGAACTGTTGCTGCGCACGCACGAAACCCTGCTGCGCGATGCCGAGTTGCTCAAGCATTACCGCGCGCGCTTCGAGCACCTGCTGATCGACGAATTCCAGGACACGAACACGCTGCAGTACGCCTTCGTGCGCCTGCTCGCGGGCGATCGCGCCTCGGCCTTCGTGGTCGGCGACGACGACCAGGCGATCTACGGCTGGCGCGGCGCCAAGGTCGAGAACGTGCAGCAGTTCCTGCGCGACTTCCCGAACGCGGTGACGATCAAGCTGGAGCAGAACTACCGCTCGACCGCGAACATCCTGAATGCCGCGAACGCGGTGATCGCGCGCAACGGCGGACGCCTCGGCAAGGAGCTGTGGACCAGCGCCGGCGCCGGCGAGCCGATCGACCTGTACGCCGCCTACAACGAGCAGGACGAGGCGCGCTTTGTCGTCGACCGCATCCAGCGCTGGGTGCGCGAGGGCGGATCGGCGCGCGACGCCGCCATCCTGTATCGCTCGAACGCGCAATCGCGCCTGTTCGAAGAAGCGCTGATGGTCCAGGGCATCAAGTACCGTGTCTACGGCGGCCTGCGCTTCTTCGAGCGCGCAGAGGTCAAGGACGCGCTCGCCTACCTGCGCCTGTCCCTGCTGCGCGACGATGACGCCGCCTTCGAGCGCGCCGTCAACACGCCGCCGCGCGGCATCGGCGAACGCACGCTCGACGCATTGCGCAAGCGCGCCCGCGACGCGCGTTCGTCCCTGTGGGCCGCAACCGAGGCCGAACTCGCCGGCGGCACGCTGGCGGCGCGGGCGAAGTCGGCCCTGCGCGGTTTCGTCGAGCTGATCGAAAAGCTCGCGAGCGACTGCGCCGACGCCACGCTGGCGCTGCGCATGGAGCGCGCCATCGAGGCCGGCCAGCTCAAGCCCTATTACGAAGCCGAAGGCAAGGGCCAGGCCGAGTCGCGCATCGACAACCTCGACGAATTGATCAATGTCGCGGCGCGCTTCGAACGCAGCGCCGAGGACGTCGAGGCCGGACTCAGCGAGGTCGCCGCCTTCCTCGCCCATGCCACGCTCGAAGCCGGCGAGGCCGAGGGCGAAGCCTGGGAAGACTGCGTGCAGCTGATGACCCTGCACTCGGCCAAGGGCCTGGAGTTTCCGCTGGTATTCCTGGTCGGGCTCGAAGACGGCCTGTTCCCGAGCCAGAAGTCGCTGGAGCAGGAGGATCGGCTCGAAGAGGAGCGGCGCCTCGCGTACGTCGGCATCACCCGCGCCCGCCGGAAGCTGGTGCTGTGTTACGCCGAGTCGCGGCGCTGGCATGGCCAGGAGACCTACAACCGGCCGTCGCGCTTCCTCGGCGAGATCCCGAAGACGCTGCTGGCCGAGGTGCGGCCGAAGGTGCAGGTCAGCCGCCCGCTCGGCGGCTTCGGGCGCAGTGCCGAAGGCTTCCTCGCCGAACGCGGCCTGTTGCGCAGCGGCGTGGTCGAACTGCCGCCGATCCAGCTCGGTGCGCGCGTCGCGCATGCGAGCTTCGGGGTAGGCGTTGTGACGCGTTTCGAAGGCGCCGGCTCGTCGGCGCGGGTCCAGGTCAACTTCGCGGAGGGCGGCGCCAAGTGGCTGGTGCTGGCGTTCGCGAACCTGACCGTGTTGTGATCCGGCCAAACGGAGATCGCGAAGAATGAGCGAGACCATGTGGTTCTACGCCGACGCCAGCCGGCAGCAGCAGGGCCCGGTGGACAGCGACACGCTCGCGCAGCTGCACGCCGGCGGGCGCATCGACGCGCGCACGCTGTTGTGGCGCGAAGGCTTGTCCGGATGGCAGGCGCTGGCGACGCTCGCCGACGAACTGCCCTGGGTCCGCGACGCCCTGGCGAAGTCGCCGACGCCGCCGCCGATGCCGATGCCGAACGCCGTGCCGGTGCCGGCGCCCGCGAAGGCCGGCATGAGTCGCGGCGCCGGTTGTGCCCTCGCGGTCGGCGTGGCCGTGGTCGTCGCCGTGCCCCTGCTCGGCATCCTGGCGGCGATCGCCATTCCTGCCTATCAGGACTACACGCATCGCGCCTTGCTGATGCAGCACATCGTTTCGGCGCAACCGGTCAAGCTGCGCATCGCCGAGGCCTACCAGCGCGACGGCGCCTGCCCGAACGACATCGGCCTGCAATCCGAGGACGTGCCCGACGGCTTCAGCGAGGTCTGGGTCGGCCGCTTCGAGGACGGCACCTGCGGCGCGCAATTCACCTTCGATCGCATCGAGCGTCTGCCGAAGGTGGAGGGCAAGAAGCTGTGGTTCTGGCTGGACGAATCCGGCACCGGCTGGAAGTGTTCGTCCGACCTCGAGAACCGGATCCTGCCGGCGAACTGCCGCGGCTGAGGCCGCAAACGACGAGGGCCGCTCGCGCGGCCCCCGTGCAGGTCCATCGATGTCGCGACCGCTCAGCCGTTCGCACCCTTCGGGCGGAAGCCGTTCAGGGCGCCAAGATAGCGGCCCAGCCGTTCCTCGATCGCCTCGCGGGCCTTCTCCGGCGCGCTGAGGTTGGTGAAGTCGACTTTCTGGGTGATGCCGGCGCCGATCGGCTGGCCTTCGAACACGTCCCAGGTCTTGATCGAGAGGTTGGCCGAATACAGCGTGTCGGTCTGGCCGTAGAAGGTGATCGGCGTGGAGCCGAGCGGCTGGGCGCGGATCACCGTCACCGCGCGCACGTTGTTGGCGCGGGCGAGGGCGGCGAACAGGCGCGGCATGTCCGGCGCGCCGGAGTTGATCAGTGCCGCGATGCCGGGCGTGCTCTCCTCGTCGGCGAGCAGGAAGCCCGAGGACTCGAGCGCTTCCTCGACGATGGCTTCCGCCGCCTGTGCGATGGCCGGGTCGCCGACGCTGATGACCATCACGCGCGGCGGACCGCTGGGGCGGCGCGGGCGTTCCGGCGGCGGCAGGTTGCGGGCCACGGCCGGGCGTTCGGCGCGGGCGTCCTGGGCCTTGGCGATGAAGGCGGCCGGTCCGGTACCGACCGTCGGCGCGGCGCGGTCGTTCTCGACGTCCTTGCCGCGTTGCGCCAGCTGGTCGAGCACGGCCAGGCCGGGCGCCGGCTCGGTCGCGTCGTCCTCGCCGGCGTCGGCCGAGGCCAGGCCGGTATGCGTCGGCGCTTCGGTGACCGCGGCATCGGTGGATGCGGGCGGCGCGTCCGGCGTCGTCGGCGCGATCGGTTCGGCCACGGCGACCGGCGTCGGCGGGTCGTTGATCACGACCACGTCCGCGCCGCCGCCGAACAGCGCGCCGATGCGGTCCTTGAACGCGAAGCCGGCCGCGCCGAGCGCGCCCAGCGTCACGACCGCGGCGATCGGCCACACCAGGTTCGATCCGCCCGAGCGCTTCTGCTGGCTTTCCATCACCGACGGGCGTGCCGGTGCCGCGGCCGCCTGCGGCGCCGGCGGCGGCACCGCAACCTGCGGATTGGTCACCGGCGTCGCGTGCACCTGCGGCAGCGGCGTCGGCGTGGTCTGCTTGATCGCGGCGTCACGCTGAGTCGCGGCGGCCAGGGCTTCGGCCGGCGTGGCCATGCCGACGACGGTCGCCGCGGCCGGCGGCAACTTCGCCTGCACCGAGATCGGACCGCCGGCCATCACTGCCGGATGCTTCTGCAGGTCGGCGACCAGTTCGTGACAGCTGGCGTAGCGGTCGGCCGGATCCTTGGCGACCATCTTGGTCAGGATGCGCGCCAGTTCCGGATCGACTTCGCCGTTCAACTGGCGCACGTCCGGCACCTCCGCCTTGACCACTTCGAGCAGCAGGCCGAGCGGCGATTCGTCGGTGAAGGGCATGCGTCCGGTCAGCATCTCGAACAGCACGATGCCGAGCGAGAACACGTCCGAACGCAGGTCCACCGGCTTGCCGAGGCAGACCTCCGGCGACAGGTAGCCGGGCGTGCCGACGAATTCGCCGGTCGCGGTCAGCTTCTTCGAGAAATCGTGTTGCGCCAGCGCGATGCCGAAGTCGGCGATCTTGATCGTGCCGCGCGTGGTCAGCATCAGGTTGGCGGGCTTGATGTCGCGGTGCACGACGCCCTTGTCGTGCGCGGTGGTCAGGCCCAGCGCGGTCTGGTGGATGACCTTGGCGGCCTGGGCCGGGGTCATCTTGCCTTCGCGCTTGAGGTATGACGACAGCGATTCGCCCTCGACGAACTCCATCGCGAAGAACGGCTGGCCGTTGTCCTCGCCGATGAAGTAGATCTGGATGATGTGCGCGTCGTTGAGCTGGGCCATCGAGCGCGCTTCGCGCAGGAAGCGCTCCTTCACCGACTCGTCGTGCGACAGCGACTCCGACAGCGTCTTGATCGCGACGTAGCGGTTCAGCGCCGGCTCGTAGCCCTTGTAGACCACGCCCATGCCGCCGCGACCGAGTTCGCAGACGACGTCGTAATGACCAACCTTGCTTCTCATGGCTCATCTCCCCAATGGGTCGTTCGGGAAAACGCGCGATGGCGCGCGTACCTGTCACCAAACGTGAATCGAGGATAACACCGCATTCTGAACGGCTCCCGAGCCGGACTTCGGTCCCGGCCCGCGCCGACGGGCGGTTTCCGCGGCGGTGCCGGCGGCTAGACTCGCGGCTTCGATGGAGGACGAATCCGATGAAACGACGCCAGTTGATCGCCGCCGGCAGCGCCGCCGCACTCGCCGCCTGCGCGCCGAAGCCGCAGGGCGGAACCACCAGCAACAGCCAGCAGCGCTTCCAGTGGAAGATGGTCACCTCCTGGCCGCCGAACTTCCCGGGGCTCGGAACCAGCGTGGTGCGTCTTGGCGAGATGCTGGACCAGGCCAGCGGCGGCCGCCTGACCCTCAAGATCTACGGCGGCAACGAGCTGGTGCCGCCGTTCGAGGTGTTCGATGCGGTTTCGCGCGGCACCGTCGAGATGGGTCATTGCGCGGCGTACTACTGGAAGGGCAAGTCGGAAGCCGCGCCGTTCTTCTGCGCCGTGCCCTTCGGCCTGAACGCGCAGGAGATGAACGGCTGGCTCTACCACGGCGGCGGGCTGGAACTGTGGCGCGAGCTGTACGCGAAGTTCGACCTGGTGCCCTTCCCCTGCGGCAACACCGGGGTGCAGATGGCCGGCTGGTTCAATCGCGAGATCACCTCGGTCGACGATCTGAAGGGGCTGAAGATGCGCATCCCCGGCCTCGGCGGCGAGGTCATGGCGCGGCTCGGCGTCGTGCCGGTCAACATTCCCGGCGGCGAAATCTTCACCGCCCTGCAGCAAGGCGCGATCGACGCCGCGGAATGGGTCGGCCCCTACAAGGGCATCGCCCGCGCCCTCTACCGCGCCGCGAAGTACTGCTACTACCCGGGCTGGCAGGAACCCGGCCCGACGCTTGAGTGCATGGTCAACAAGACCGCTTACGAATCGTTGCCCGACGACCTCAAGGCCATCCTTGACGCCTGTTGTCGCGCCATCAACGACGACATGCTGGCCGAGTACACCGCGCGCAACCAGGAGGCGCTGAAGCAGCTGATCGAAACGCACAAGGTCCAGTTCCGGCGATTGCCGGATCCGGTGCTTGCGGCCCTGCGCGAACAGTCCGAAGCGGTCCTGGCCGAGTTGGCCGCGAAGGATGCGTTCGCCAAGCGCGTGTACGACAGTTTCTCCGCCTATCGCGATCAGGTCCGGGCCTGGTCGGCGGTCTCGGAAGTGCCGTACTTCCAGGCGAGAACCTGAAACTGTTCTCTTTGTCAATGTGAATCGGGTCACAAATCCGGCTTGTTACGCGATTTGTTGCAAAGCAGCGTGACCTTCGGTTCAGCCTGCGTATAGTCGCCCGGCCTTCCCGGTTCCGGGACAGGCGGGGCGATGGTCAGGGGGTTTTCCATCGCACGCATTCAGCACGTTTCCGCCGTCGGCGCAGCGCCGGCAAAGGCGGGTGCGGTCCGCGTGGCGACGAATTCCCTGATGACATCGGGGAGACATCAAAAGAAATCATTCCTTAGAAGGGGATTCGAACAGTGGGCAATGTCACGCATCAGCCGGTAGTCCGTGGTTTCACCTCTTTCTCGGCGCTCGCCCTGGCCATCGCGGCCGGCACGGCGTTCGCCGCCGAGCGCCCCGACCTGCATCTGCAGGACGTCCAGGCGATCAACCAGCAGTACGCGAAGGTCATCTCGAGCCTCGGCGTCGCCGCCGATGCGTCGACCCGCCATGCGGAAATGCTGGGCCTGGATGCGTCCTCGACGCTGAAGGTGCTCGAGCAGTCGGTCGATCCGGACGGCGCCAAGCACTACCGCTACCAGCAGATGTTCCGCGGCATCCCGGTGTTCGGCGAGCATGTCGTCGTCAGCGAAGGCAAGGCCGGCATCAAGACCCTGTTCGGCCGCATGGTCGCCGGTCTCGACCAGGACCTCGTCGGCGCCAAGTCGCGCTTCGATGAAGCCGGTGCCCTCGACCTCGGCAAGCGCGCCGCGCTCGGCAAGAAGCTCGCCGGCGCGAACATCCAGCGCGAGCGTTCGCAGCAGGTCATCTTCGTCGACGATGCCGACAAGGCGCACTACGCCTTCCTCGTCGAGGTGTTGGCCGAAACCCAGGGCGCCAAGGGCGGCATGACCCGCACCTTCGTCATCCTCGACGCGACCAGCGGCAAGGTGCTGAAGCAGTGGGAAGGCCTGACCACGGCCCTGATCGGCACCGGTCCCGGCGGCAACCAGAAGACCGGCCAGTACGAATACGGCACCACCTACGGGTACATGGACGTGGCGCAGAGCGGCACGACCTGCACCATGAACAACGCCAACGTCAAGACCGTGAACCTCAATCACGCGACGACGAACACCAGCACGACCGCCTTCTCGTACACCTGCCCGCGCAACACCGTGAAGACCGTCAACGGCGCCTACTCGCCGCTGAACGACGCCCACTACTTCGGCGGCGTGGTGTTCAACATGTACAACTCCTATCACGGCAAGCCGCCGCTCACCTCGCAGCTGGTCATGAAGGTGCACTACCGCACCAGCTACGAGAACGCGTTCTGGGACGGCAGCGCGATGACCTTCGGCGACGGCGCCAGCACCTTCTATCCGCTGGTCTCGCTCGACGTCTCCTCGCACGAGGTCTCGCACGGCTTCACCGAGCAGAACTCGAACCTGACCTACTCGGGCCAGTCCGGCGGCATCAACGAAGCCTATTCCGACATGGCCGGCGAAGCCGCCGAGTACTTCATGAAGGGCAGCAACGACTGGAAGGTCGGCGCCGACATCTTCAAGGGCACCGGCGCGTTGCGCTACATGAACAACCCGCCGCAGGACGGCCAGTCGATCGACAACGCCTCGCAGTACACCTCGGGCCTGGACGTGCACTACTCGTCCGGCGTCTACAACAAGGCGTTCTACCTGCTCGCCACCAAGAGCGGCTGGAACACCCAGAAGGCGTTCAAGGTCTTCGCACGCGCCAACGACCTGTACTGGACGGCCAGCACGAACTTCAACCAGGGTGCGTGCGGCGCCGAAACGGCGTCGACCGATCTCGGCTACGTCACGGCCGACGTCACCGCCGCCTTCAGTTCCGTCGGCGTGGCCTGCGGCACCTCGGGCGGTGGCGGCGGCAGCACCGGCGGCGCCCTGACCAAGGGCGTGACCGTGACCGGCATCAGCCAGCCGACCGCGGGCCAGTCGGTGAACTACACGCTGGCCGTGCCGGCAGGCGCCACCAACCTGACGTTCACGATGTCGGGCGGTACCGGCGATGCGGACATGTACGTGAAGTTCGGTTCGGCTCCGACCGACAGCAGCTACGACTGCCGTCCGTACAAGTCGGGCAATGCCGAAACCTGCACCTTCGCAACCGCGCAGGCGGGCACCTACTACGTGCGCCTGAAGGCCTACTCGGCGTTCTCCGGCACGACGCTGAAGGGTGACTACACCACCGGCGGCGGTGGCGGTGGCGGCAGCCCGCAGACCTACAGCAACACGGCCGATTACACGATCAGCGACAAGAGCACGGTGGAATCGCCGATCACGGTCAGCGGCCGCAGCGGCAATGCCCCGAGCACGGCTTCGGTCTCGGTCAACATCGTCCACACCTACCAGGGCGACCTGAAGGTCGACCTCGTGGCCCCGGATGGTTCGCTGTACAACATCCACAACCGCACCGGTGCGGGCACGGACAACATCATCAAGACGATGACGATGAACCTGTCCTCGGAGACGCTGAACGGCACGTGGAAGCTGCGCGTGTACGACGCCGCCTCGGGCGACGTCGGCTACATCAACAGCTGGTCGATCACGATGTAATCAGGCAGCCATGCGCTGATCTGGCAAACCAGGGAACCCCGGCTTCGGCCGGGGTTCTTTTTTGCAGCCTCCAAGGAGACCCCGATGAACCTGCTGCACGCGCGGGCGCTGGCCTGCGCCCTGATTCTGGCCGTCGTCGCGCCGCGCGACGTCCACGCCGGCGCCGACGCCTGGCCGTCCGACCCCGGCACCGATCCGCACGCGACCGTCTACATCGTCACCTCGGCCGAGATCTACCAGTCCGACCTGCAGGCCATCGTCGGCAACGGCAAGGGCATCGGCCTGCGCGACAGCCTCGGCACGCCGCTGGTGCTGGCCGAAGTGGCGGCCTGGCAAGTCGACGAGATCAGCCGCGTCATCCACGAGCAGCGCAAGCGCTGCGGCGGCTACTTCGCCTTCGAGACGCGCGCCGAGGCCGAGGCCTTCGTGCGCGGCGACGCGTCGCGCCGGGCCGCAAGCGCCAAGCTCGCGAGCTATACCATCGACAACGCGACGACGGTGAATCCCTGGCTGCCGCAGGCCAGCGAGGCCAACATCCGCGGCACCATCACGACCCTGGCCGGGAACACCAACCGCTACTACACCAGCACGACCGGCAAGACCGCCGCCGAATGGATCCGCTCGCGCTGGCAGGCGCTGGCGGGCACGCGCACCGACGTGAGCACCGAGCTGTCGACCTGCGGCACCTGCTCGACGCAGCCCTCGGTGATC
>CALMWD010000134.1 GCA_937873105.1 uncultured Rhodanobacteraceae bacterium | reverse complement strand
GCTTGCCCTGTTCCGCGGCTTCGCGGGCGACCACGGGGGCGCAGATCGCGAGGTCTCCGATCAGCGGCGACTGCACCCCGCGCGGCCATTCGGTCGGGAAGGACAGCACATTGGTCGCGTAGTCCTTGCCGCGGAAGTCGCGATTGAGCGCGCGGCCGGTGTCGGCATCGGTGACCAGCACGTTGATCTCGGTGGCGCGCCTGCGCTTCGCGCCCCTGAGCGCGAGTTCGATCCAGCCGCGGAACGAGCGTGGCGCCGGCAGGCCCTTCCAGCCCAGGTCGCTGCGGATGTGCAGGGTCAGCGGCGCGCTCATGCCTTGTCCTGCTTGGCCGCGGCTTCGGCCTTCTCGTAGGCCATGACGATGCGCTGCACGATCGGATGGCGCACCACGTCGCGGGCCTCGAAGATCGTGAAGCTGATGCCGTCGACCTTGCGCAGCACGTCCATGGCATGACGCAGACCCGAGGTCACGTGTTTCGGCAGGTCGATCTGGGTCACGTCGCCGGTGATGACCGCGACCGAACCGAAGCCGATGCGGGTCAGGAACATCTTCATCTGCTCGACCGTGGTGTTCTGCGCCTCGTCGAGGATGACGAAGGCGTCGTTCAGCGTGCGCCCGCGCATGTAGGCGAGCGGCGCGATCTCGATGACATTGCGTTCGATGAGTTTGGCGACGCGGTCGAAGCCGAGCATTTCGTACAGGGCGGCGTAGAGCGGGCGCAGATAGTGATCGACTTTCTGCGACAGGTCGCCGGGGAGGAAGCCGAGCTTCTCGCCGGCCTCGACCGCCGGGCGCGCCAGGATCACGCGCTGGACGCGGTTGCTCTCCAGTGCATCGACCGCGCTCGCGACGGCGAGGTAGGTCTTGCCGGTGCCGGCCGGGCCGATGCCGAAATTGATGTCGTGGCGCGCGATGGCGTGCAGGTAGCGCTGCTGGTTGGCGCCGCGCCCGCGGATGTTGCCGCGCTTGACCTTGATCGTGACGTCCTGCGCCTCAGGCGCATCGCGTCCGGCGATGCTGTCGGCACCGGCCTCGCTGAGCGCGAGATGCACGTCATGTTCCCCGATCGGGCCGTCTGCGGTCGCCTCGGACAGGGCGCGGATCACCGCCTCGCCGCGCTTGGTCGCGGCGGCGCTGCCGCTGAGCCGGAATACCGCGCCGCGGTTCGCGATCTCGATGCCGAGGCGGGATTCGATCTGGCGCAGATGCGCCTCGACCGGGCCGGCGAGATTGGCGAGGCGTTCCTGATCGTCGTGGTCGAGCGCGAATTCGCGCGATTTGCTGCGGGTCGTCATGGCGGAAGTCTAGTGCAGGCGCTTGTTCCGGCGCAGCCGCGGCTTGCCGCCTGCGGCCATGCACCCGCGACGCGGCGGCGGCCGATCCTTCGTCCAAGGGCTGCGGTCGGTCCTGCCGGCTCAGGTCTCGCCGCAGCGCCCCGGACCGAACGATGCGGGCCCGGATTCGAGTCCGTCGGCGAACAGCTCGTCGCCGAGCATCGGGCTGAACTCGCTGGTATTGCCGGCGGCATCCACGGCCAGCGTGGTCAGCGGCAGGATGTTGCCGTCGCCGACGAGGTTGAAGGCGCGGGCCTGTTGCGCATCCGATTCGCCATAGGTGTCGGAGGCGATCAGGTCGCGTCCGCCGCCATGGCAGCCGCCGCGATAGAAATAGATGGTCAGCGGATAGCTGCTGTTCGCCGGCGCGCTGTCGACGAGGTAATTCAGGACCACGCTGTCGCCGCCGCCGTTGCCGATGAAATCGGATGCCAGCGTGACCACGGGGGCGTTCTGCATGCGGTTGCCGCCCGGGTCGGC
>CALMWD010000133.1 GCA_937873105.1 uncultured Rhodanobacteraceae bacterium | reverse complement strand
CCAGGGCGCATAGCTGCTCCGACGCATCGCGCAACCGGTCGACGCAAGCGCGAACCTGCACATGGCATGGGGATCGCCGCTGGCTGCCTGCTGGCGCCAGAAGCGGATCTGCTCGATCGCCTTCGCGGTGTCCGGGTTGGGCGCGATGGTCGTGCGACGAGTCTCCTTGCGTGCGCCATCCGCGTACGAACGTGGCGGCGTTGCGACCGCTTTCTGATTGAGCGACGGAATCGCGGGGGCATCGTGGTCTTCTTCCGACTGCCCCGCTGCAGGATCGGACACCAGATCCGGTGCCGCCGACCCGCGTCGTGCAATTTGGTTTGCTGCCAGCCACATGGCCACGATCAAGATGGCGGCGCCAGCCAATGCGCGCGCGCTCACGGCTGCGATCCGCAGAGTTCGACATTCATCAGGTCCGATCGACCTTTGAACTCGCCACTCTGGAAGGGACGTTGTTCAAAGTAGCGCCGATGAATCGTGCGGGCGCGCGCCTGAGCGGCCTGACGCAGTTCGGGCGAGCCCCAGTGCCAGTCTCCCGTCTGCCGCGGAAGAACTTCGCGTCCGAGGTACCAAGCCGTGGCGGCTGTGGTCTGATCCATATCGAGTGCCTTGCCGAGCAGAGACATCTGCATGCCGTCGCCATTCATCGAAAGAAGGTACGCCATGAAGCGATCACCCCGCCGGATCAGTTCGGCGACATAGCGAGGTGCGCGCTGTCGATGCGCTTCCAACCACTCCGGATGACGAAACATCATGTTGAAGCTCTGCAGGGGAACGCCCTCGGCATAAGCCAGCATCGCCGCCGTGTTGCCTGCATCCGCAGACTGCTGCAGATACGCAAAGCTTTGCTCCAGTGCAGCTTCGGGCAGTCCATCACACGTTTTCTCCCGACCCGGTCGACGCATGTCGCCCGAAAGCCTTGCCATCCGGTCGATGGTGTCCTTGTCGTCGGGCGAGACCTGTCGCAATTCGGCGGGCGAGGGCTGGTGGTCCATCCAGGCAGCACACGCACTCAAGGCCAGCCCGATGTGACACGCCGCGACATGATCACCGGCATCGGCGCGGGTCTTGAGCGCGGGCAGCACGTCGACCAGCTTCGCGTCCCAGGGCGGCAGCGGCTCGGGGAAGACCGGCGGAGGCGGGGGCGGCGAGTGCGGCGGCGGGTCCGACAAGGCCTTCAGCAGGTCGGGCGCTGCGGTCGCCGCGACCGTGTCCCCGGCCGGGTTCGATACGTCCGGCGCGGGCGACGCGAACACGCTCGCCGGCGCAGCGGGCGCGGATGCGGGCGACGCCGTCGCGTCGCCGTGCATGCGCCACCACAGCGCCAGCGCGACGAGGACAAGTGCGCCGCCAGCCAGGGTCCATCCGCGTCGGTCCATGCGTGCAGGATAGCGAACCGCCACAACGTCCGGCAGACGCGGGCGATATCATGCGCGTCTTTCCGGATCGCCGAGAACGACGATGAGCTCCAACCGTTTCCGCAAGCCGCTGCCCGGCACGTCGCTCGACTACGTCGACGCCCGCGCCGCCGTCGAGTCGATGTCGCCCGGCAGCTACGACAGGCTGCCCTACACCGCCCGCGTGCACGCCGAAAACATCGTGCGCAAGGCCGATCCGGACAAGATCGATGCCTACCTGGGCCAGCTGATCGAACGCCGCCGCGACCTCGATTTCCCGTGGTTCCCGGCGCGTGTGGTCTGCCACGACATCCTCGGCCAGACCGCGCTCGTCGACCTCGCCGGCCTGCGCGACGCCATCGCCGACATGGGCGGCGATCCGGCCCAGGTCAATCCGGTGGTGCCGGTGCAGCTGATCGTCGACCACTCGCTCGCGGTCGAGCACGGCGGCTTCGAGAAGGACGCGTTCGCGAAGAACCGCGCCATCGAGGATCGCCGCAACGACGATCGCTTCCACTTCATCGACTGGACCCGGTTCGCGTTCAAGAACGTCGACGTGATCCCGCCCGGCAACGGCATCATGCATCAGATCAACCTGGAGCGGATGTCGCCGGTCGTCCACGCCCAGGACGGCCTCGCCTATCCCGACACCTGCGTCGGCACCGACAGCCACACCCCGCATGTCGATGCGCTCGGCGTCATCGCGGTCGGCGTCGGCGGCCTCGAAGCCGAGAACGTGATGCTCGGCCGCGCCTCGTGGATGCGCACGCCGGACATCGTCGGCGTCGAACTGAGCGGCAAGCCCGCGCCCGGCATCACCGCCACCGACGTGGTGCTGGCGCTGACCGAATTCCTGCGCAAGGAAAAGGTCGTCGGTGCCTACCTCGAATTCCGCGGCGAAGGCGCCGCCGCGCTGACGCTCGGCGACCGCGCGACGATCTCGAACATGGCGCCCGAATACGGCGCGACCGCGGCGATGTTCTTCATCGACCAGAACACCATCGACTACCTGCGCCTGACCGGCCGCAGCGACGAACAGGTGAAACTCGTCGAGACCTATGCGAAGCAGGCCGGCCTCTGGGCCGATGCCCTCGCCACCGCCGAATACGAACGCACCCTGCACTTCGATCTCTCGACCGTCGTGCGCAACATGGCCGGCCCCTCGAACCCGCACAAGCGTCTGCCGACCTCAAGCCTGGCCGAGCGCGAGATCGCGAAGCCGTGGTCGATGCCGAGCAAGGGCACGATGCCGGACGGCGCCGTCATCATCGCCGCGATCACCTCGTGCACGAACACCTCGAACCCGCGCAACGTCATCGCCGCCGGCCTGCTGGCGCGCAACGCAAACGCGCGCGGGCTGACGCGCAAGCCCTGGGTGAAAACCTCGCTCGCGCCCGGATCGAAGGCGGTGCAGCTGTATTTGGAAGAGGCGAAGCTGCTGCCGGAACTCGAACAGCTCGGCTTCGGCATCGTCGCCTTCGCCTGCACCACCTGCAACGGCATGAGTGGCGCGCTCGATCCGAAGATCCAGCAGGAGATCATCGACCGCGACCTGTATGCGACCGCGGTGCTGTCGGGCAACCGCAACTTCGACGGTCGCATCCACCCGTACGCGAAGCAGGCCTTCCTCGCGTCGCCGCCGCTGGTCGTCGCCTACGCGATTGCCGGCACGATCCGCTTCGACATCGAGAAGGACGTGCTCGGCCTCGATGCGCAGGGCAACGAAGTGCGCCTCAAGGATCTGTGGCCGAGCGATGCCGAGATCGACGCCATCGTCGCCGCCAGCGTCAAGCCCGAGCACTTCCGCAAGGTCTACGAGCCGATGTTCGCCCCGCGCGCCGGCGCCACGTCCGGCATCAAGCCGCTGTACGACTGGCGCCCGCAGAGCACCTACATCCGCCGCCCGCCGTACTGGGAAGGCGCGCTTGCCGGCGAACGCACGCTGAAGGCGTTGCGCCCGCTCGCGGTGCTCGGCGACAACATCACCACCGATCATCTGTCGCCATCGAACGCGATCCTGGCGGACAGCGCCGCCGGCGAATACCTCGCCAAGATGGGCCTGCCGGAAGAGGACTTCAATTCCTACGCGACCCATCGCGGCGATCACCTGACCGCGCAGCGCGCGACCTTCGCGAATCCGACCCTGCTCAACGAGATGGTGCGCAACCCCGACGGGTCGGTGCAGAAGGGGTCGCTGGCGCGCATCGAGCCCGAGGGCCAGGTCACGCGCATGTGGGAAGCGATCGAGACCTACATGGAACGCAAGCAGCCGCTGATCATCATCGCCGGCGCCGACTACGGCCAGGGTTCATCG
>CALMWD010000132.1 GCA_937873105.1 uncultured Rhodanobacteraceae bacterium | reverse complement strand
GGTCTATGTCTGGCAACGGCGCTGGACGCCGGAGCGGGCCAACGCGCTCGCGGCGTCCGCCGACCTGTTCGCCGGTTTCCGCGTGTTGGTCGGGGAGGTCGATGCGCGCGGCCTGCGGCAGGTCGCCGTGGACTGGCCGGCGCTGGCCGCGGCCGCGCGTCCCGTAACCCTGGTCCTGCGCATTCCCGGGGCGACGCCGCGCATCGATGCGGCGGCCGCGGCGGCGCGGTTGCAAGAGTCGCTTGCGGCGGCGGCAGCGGCGGGCGTCACGGTGGCGGGCATCGAGATCGACCACGACTGCGCGCGTTCGCAGTTGGCCGCCTATGCGGCGCTGTTGCGCGCACTGCGTGCACGCGTCGATGCGCCGGCCTGGTCGATCACCGCCCTGCCGGACTGGCTGCACGACGCGGTCCTGGGCGACGTGCTGGCCGCGGTCGATGGCAGCGTGCTGCAGGTGCATGCGGTCGCGAAGCCGGGCGAGGGGCTGTTCGATGCGGCCCAGGCGCTGCGCTGGATCCGCGCCTATGCACGGGTCGCGCCCGGGCCGTTCCGGGTCGCGCTGCCGGCCTATGCGACGCGGGTGACGCAGGCGGCCGACGGCCGCATCCTCGCGATCGAGAGCGAGGCCGTGACTCTGCCGGCATTCGACGAACGCGGGCGCGAACTCGTGGTCGATCCGCGCCGTGTCGGCGTCGTGTTGCAACGCCTGCATGCGGCGCCGCCGCCGCGGTTCGATGGCGTCGTCTGGTTCCGCCTGCCGCTGGCCTCGGACCGGCGCGCCTGGTCGATCGCGACGGTGCGCGCCCTGGCCGCCGGCGAGGACGTGAACCGGCCGCTGCGCGTCGAACGCGTGCGCATCGGCGCAGGGCCGAATGTCGACGTGGTGCTGCGCAACGCCCAGCGCATCGACCTGCGCGCCCCCGCGGTCGTGGCCGTGCCGGACCAGTGCCGCGTGGGCGAGGCGGTCGCCGGATATCGCTTCGACGGCGCGGGCCGGCGCCTCGAATCGGACGCGCCGCCATTGCTGAAACCGGGCGCCTCGCGCACGATTGCATGGATCCAATGTCAGGGAAGCGAGACACCATGAAGCACGGGAATCGATTGGCCGCCGCGTTGATCGCCGCGCTGGCGGCCACCACGGCCTCGGCCTGCGGGCCGGACTTCCCGAACGAGGTCCTCGACGACCGCGCGCGCACCCTGTCGCACCTGCCCGAGGGCGCCTTCCACGTCGAGGTCGCGCGCCTGCTGCCGAAGCCGGACGTGCGCTTCGTCGCGAACGAACCGCAGGACTACTGGGATCCGCAGACGGCGCAGCGCGAGCAGCGCGGCGCGGCCGAAAGCCGCGACCTGGCACCGGAAGAACATGACCGCGTCGTCGCGATGCGCCAGGCGGGTGATGCCGCGGCGGCCTTCGCGGCCGGCGCGGGTTTGCCGGACGATGTCCGCCATTACGTCGCCGGTGCCGTGGCCTGGCAGCAGGACCGGCTCGACATCGCCCGCGATCATTTCGAGCGCGCGCTGGCCGCGAACCCGGCGTCGGATGCGCGTCGCGCCAGCTGGGCGCAATACATGCTCGCGCGCATCGCCGCGCGCGGCGACGACCTCGATGCGGCGGCGCTGGCCTATGCGAAGGTGCGCGACCTCGTCGCCGCCGGTGCGCCGGATCCGCTCGGCCTCGCGGTCGCGAGTTACGGCGAGGAGGCGGCCCTGCATCTCGACGCCTATTCGACGGCACCGCTGCATCTGTACCTGCAGCAGGCCGCGACCGGTTCGACGTCCGGTGCCAACTCGGTGCTGATGCTGACGCGCAGTGCCTTCGCCGACGCCGGGATGCTGAAGGCCTGGATCGCCGACCCGCTGGCGCGCCGCGTCGCCGTGGCCTATGCGTTCTCGCGCGCGGGAGAACTGTCCACCGACGATCCCGAGGTCTACGACGAGGACGCTGACCTGGGCGACCCGTATCGCATCGGCCAATCGAATGCGATCGCGCGCCTGCTCGACGCCATCGAGACGGCGCCGGCGGCCGGCACGGATGGACTCGACCGGCTTGCCGCCGTCGCCTATCGCGCCGGCCGTTTCGACCTGGCGGAACGCCTGGTCGCCCAGGACCGCTCGCCGCTTTCCGCCTGGGTGCGGGCCAAGCTGGCCCTGCGCCGGGGCGACCGCGATGGCGCAGCGAAGGCCTATGCCGAAGCGGCCGCCGGCTTTCCGCGCGACGAGGCCTGGGGCGGCCAGTATGGGCTGGCGTCGGAATGGGAAGTGCTGCAGCCGCAGTGCCGGGTGAACGCCGAGCTTGGCACGCTCAACCTGGCGCGCGGCGACTACGTCGCGGCGATGGAAGCGCTCTACGCTGCCGGCGGCAATTACTGGATGGACGCGCAGTACGTCGCCGAGCGCGTGCTGAGGCTGGACGAATTGCGCGCCTTCGTCGCGAAGCATGCGGCCTCGGCGCCGGCACCCGCGGCGGACGATGCGGATGGCGAACTGATCGCGTACGGCAACGTCGCCGTGCAGCTGCGCGACTTGTTCGCGCGTCGGCTGGTGCGTGCCGGCGAATACGACGAGGCCTTGCCGTACTTCAGCGAGGACGCCTACCGCGAGGCCGCGGCGCGCTATGCGGCGGCGATGCGCCGGGCGCAAGGCGGCGGATTCTGGTTCGACCGCGTCGGTCGTGCCGAAGCCTGGTACGAGGCCGCGACCACGGCGCGCGAATTCGGCATGGAGATCCTCGGCATGGAAGGCCTGCCCGATTTCGAGATCTGGGGCGGCAGCTTCGGCCGCGAGCCCGGCCATTACGACGCGCATTGGAACTGGATTCCGGAGCCGCCGGGTGACGTGAAGCTCGAGGGCGAGTGGATCGGCGCCGACGAGGCGCAGCGGCTGGCGGCGTCGAAGCCGCCGCACCTGTCGCGCTTCCATTACCGCCAGGTGGCGGCCGACCACGTCATGCAGGCCGCGAACTTCGTGCCGGCGCGCTCCCAGGCCTTCGCGGCGATGTTGTGCACCGGCACCGGCTGGTTGCTCGACCGCGAACCCGAAGCTGCGCGCGTGCTGTATCGGCGTTACGTCGCCGAAGGCGCCCTGGTTCCGTTCGGCGCGCAATTCGGCCGCGACTGCCCGGCGCCGGAGTTCGAGCGCGCCCGCGAGCGCCTGACGTTCGAACGCGGGCGCGCGGCCAGGCGCGCCGTGCGCGACTACGCGCCCTGGATCGCCGGCGTGCTCGCGCTCATCGTCGGCGGCTGGTTCTGGCGCCGCCGCGGCTGACGGCCGATCAATTCGGCTTGCGCATGTCCAGGCGGTGCGCTTCGAGTGCGCCGAGCAGGCCGGGGATGATCTCGAGGATCTCCATGCGCCGCGCCAGGGTGATCGGCGGCGAGTTCTCCTCCTCGGTGCCGATCATCATCAGCTCGTCGATCTGGTCCAGGTCTTCGGCCAGGCCCTCGATGCGATCGCACATCTCGTCCCAGGCCTCGGGCGCGAGGTCGAGCGCGATCGAGAAACCCATGCCCCAGGCCAGACCGAGGAATTCGTCGGTGCGTTCCGGGTCCATGTCCTCGAGATCGGGCGCCGCCGCGATCAGCGGCATGCATTCTTCTTCGCGGCCTTCGGCGGCGGCCTGCACGCGGGCGCCGACGTCTTCCCACAGCGCCAGCACGCGTTCGCTCATCGCGTCGCGTTCCTCGGCGCTGTCGAAGGCGAAGCCCTCGCCCCAGATCGGTGGCAGCCACTGGTCCGGCGCGATCGGCTGGGCGCAGACGTGCAGCGCGCACAGGTAGCCGTCGAGCATCTCGACGCTGAAGAAGCCGTGGGTCTCCTCGCAGCGTTCCTGCAGGAAGCGGTCGAGGACGTCGATGTCCTGCTCGCTGATCGTGTTCATGCCGCGGCTCCTTCGAATGGGGCGGGCATTGTAGTGCGAACGCCTCAGGCTTTCGGGGCGCGGTAGAGGTTGGTCAGGCGCGAGATCAGGATGGCCACGAACAGCACGCCGACGATCTGCTGCAGCATGGCGAGGGCGCGTGCGGCCGGGCTGACCGGCGTGATCTCGCCGTAGCCGGTGCTGGTCAGCGTGGTCAGCGAGTAGTAGACGAGGTCGCCGAAGCCGGTGACGCCGTCCGGGTTGTTGCTCGGGTTGATGAAGATCGCGTTCGGGTCGTACAGGATCACGATGGCGTAGGCGCTGGCCCAGAACAGGCCGAGCAGGACGTAGACGCCGGCGATCGCGAACAGTTCGTCGAGGGTGATGACCTCGTCGCCGAGCACGTAGGCGAGCAGGGCCATGGCGGCGTAGCCGTGGAAGACGACCTGCGCGACCAGCATCGCCAGCTCGACCCCGCGATGGGGCCAGACCAGGTGGCCGAGCTGCAGGGCGACGGTCGGCAGGGCGACGACCCAGCCGCTGCGCAGGAACTCGACGCGGGCGCGGATCAGGCGCACGACCATCAGCACGACGGCGACGTCGAGCGCCTGCGCGAACGGGCGCAGGGCGCGGGTTTCGTCGGCGAAGGGGTACAGGACCAGGCTGGCCGCCAGCGCCAGCACCATGCTCGCCGAGGGTTGCCGCCACCAGGCCAGGTTCTGGAAGAAGCGCGGCAGCCTCACGCGCGGGCGCCCAGTTCGCGTGCCAGGAACGCCTTTGCGGTGCGGGTGTCGCGCTTGACGGTCGGCGCCGAGACGCCGAGCAGTTCGGCGACCTGCTCGACCTCGAGCCCGGCGAAGAAGCGCAGTTCGACCACCTCGGCCAGGCGCGGATCGAGCTGTTCGAGCTTGCCGAGCGCGGCGTCGATGCCGATCAGCTGCTCGGCCTGGGCGTCGATCGGCAGCGGCGCGCCCTCGAGCACGTCCAGCGACACGTGTTCGGCACCGGCGCCGCGGCATTCGGCGAGATGCGCGCGGGCGTGGTCGATGACGATCTGGCGCATCGCCCGGGCGGCGGTCGCGAAGAAATGCTTGCGGTTCTCGAAGTGGGCGCCGGCGGCGCCGAACAGCTTCAGGTAGGCCTCGTTGACCAGGGCCTGGGTGTTCAGGGTTTCGCCGCGGCGATGGCGCGACAGTTCGGCGCGGGCGATGCGACGCAGTTCCTCGTGCACGACGCCGAGCAGCCGGTCGCGGGCGCCGCGATCGTCGCTGTTCAAGGCTTGTGTGAGTTCGGCGTCGAATCCCATGCGGCTAGGCTAGCGCGAGGCTGCAACTCGTGCATGATGCGTTGGTCGGTCGCTTCGGCCGATCCTCGTACCGACGGAGGCAACGCGCGAGCTCTTGGGTCACATGGACGCCATTCTTCGCCGCATATCAGGTCAGGGACACGACGCAGGCAGTTTCGGCTTTGCGTGTGCTGCATGGAGCGCAGCAGTGGCCGCGGGCGACCGATGTGCGTCAAGGGCGGCGCAGGAAGAACGCTCCGAGCACGGCCATCACGGCTGCGAGTAGCGACATTGCGAGCGGCGACAAAGCCGGAATGGCGCGTGGTTCGATCATGGGTGCGACAACAATGGATCGCTCAGCGACCATGCCGCATGGCGCCGTTGGCAGTTGTGCCGGCGGGGCTGCGCATGCAGCCAGGCGAAGCGTGTATTGGCCTGCTGGCAGCGCTGGCACGGTATACGTTCGCTGCTGCTCAGGGAGCGGAAGGCAGGAGTCCACCATGCGCAGCTCGTATTGAACGACGTTGGCGGCAGGCTGCGAAATCGTTAGCGCATTGGGCAGCACGTAGCAATACAGTGCTGCCACGGTCACGCGAATCTCGAAAGGCTGATTTGATGCCGGCGGATTGGGTACGGCTGTGAAGCTGAAACGAGGATCTTGGCCAGCGGCGGCGGTGGCGACAAGCATCAGAATTAGAAAACCCAAGTTGCGCATGATCGCTCCTTGCCAACTATTGGGCTGGCGTGTCTTGACATTTGATGCTGCCGGCAGGTGCGCCGCCGCCCGGTGACCCGGGCAGTGTCGAAAGGACCAGATTGGCCCAGTCGTTGAAGTCACTCAGCGTCGTGTACTGGCCACCGCAGAATAAGTTATCGGCGGGATTGAGATCGACTTGGATGCTGAAAAGCCCGCCCTGCCCCTGCGCGCGATGCGCGACCGCTATATCGGCAGGCGTTGAAGCGCTAGCCTCGCGTCCTCGCTCCGAGATCCCCCATGACCGAACCCGCCCACACGCCGGTCCGCAAGGCCGCGCTGATCTTCATCCTGATCACCGTCGCGCTCGACATCCTCGCGCTCGGCATGATCATTCCGGTGCTGCCGCACCTGTTCGAACAGTTCCTCGGCAACGACATCGCGCTGGCGGCGCGTTATTACGGTTACGCCGGCATGTTGTGGGCGGCGATGCAGTTCCTGTGCTCGCCGATCCTCGGCACGCTGTCGGACCGCTACGGACGGCGGCCGGTGGTGCTGCTCTCCAATCTCGGCCTCGGGCTCGACTACATCTTCATGGCGCTGGCGCCGACGCTGTCCTGGCTGTTCGTCGGCCGCGCCATCTCGGGCATCACCGCGGCCAGCATCACCACCGCCGGCGCCTACATCGCCGACGTGACCCCGGCCGAGAAGCGCGCCGGCGCCTTCGGCATGATCGGTGCCGCGTTCGGCATCGGCTTCGTGATCGGTCCGGCGCTCGGCGGACTGCTCGGCGACATCGATCCACGCCTGCCGTTCTGGGTCGCCGCGGGCATGAGCCTGGCGAACTTCGGCTACGGCTGGTTCGTCCTGCCGGAATCGCTGCCGCCGGAAAAGCGGACGCCGCGTTTCGTCTGGAAGACCGCGAACCCGCTCGGCGCGCTGCTGTGGCTGAAGAACCACGACCGCCTGCTGCCGCTGGCCAGCGTGCATTTCCTGTCCAGCCTCGCGCATTACGTGCTGCCGAGCACCTTCGTGCTCTACACCGCCTACCGCTACCACTGGGGTCCGAAGGAGGTCGGCATCGCGCTCGGCCTGGTCGGCATCGCCTCGGCCATCGTGCAGGCGGGGCTGACGCGCCGGCTGGTGCCGAAGCTCGGCGAACGCCGCGCGCTGGCGATCGGGCTCGGCTTCGGCGTCGCCGGCTTCGTGGTCTACGGCCTCGCCCCGAACGGCTGGTGGATGCTGGCCGGGATTCCGGTCATGGCCTTCTGGGGGCTGGCGGGACCGGCCGGCCAGTCGCTGATGACCTCGCACCTGGAACCACACGAGCAGGGACGGTTGCAGGGCGGGCTGTCGAGCCTGATGGGCGTGGCCGGCCTGATCGGTCCCGGCCTGTTCACGCAAACCTTCGCCGCCTTCATCGGACCGCAGCGCGCCAGGCAGCTGCCGGGCGCGCCGATGCTGATGGCCGCCCTGCTGCTTGTGGCCGCGATCGCGGTGGCGTGGCGGGCGACGCGGCCCGCCGCCGCCTGATCAGGGCACCCAGCGCGCGATGTAGAGATCGGTGTCGCGGGCGCCTTCCTTGTTCGCGCGATTGCTGGCGAACACCAGCCAGCGTCCGTCCGGCGAGAACATCGGGAAGCCGTCGAAACCCGGCGCCGTGGTGATGCGGCGTTCCTCGCCGTCCCAAGACACGAAGCGCAGGTCGAACTCGCGCGCGTCGGCGCCGGCATTGGTCGAATACAGCACGCCGCGGCCGTCGGGCGTGGGGTAGGGCGCGAAGCTGCCGACGCCGTGCGTCGTCAGTTGCCGGACGTTCGAGCCGTCGGCGTCCATGACGAAGATCTCGAGCTGGCTCGGCCGCACCAGGTTCTGTTTCAGCAGGCGCTGGTAGTCGGCGAGGGCCTGGCCTTCCGGACGCGAGGCGCGCCAGACGATCTTCGAGCAATCCGGCGTGAAGAAGGCGCCGCCGTCATAGCCGGGCAGGTTCGTCAGCTGCCTGACCTGGCCGCCGTCGTGGTCGGCGACGTAGAGGTCGAGATCGCCGTTGCGCGTGCTGGTGAACAGGATGCGGCCATCCTTGAAGCATTCGGTGGCTTCGGCGTCGTAGCCGGGTCCGGCGATGAGCGGCGTGGTCCGGCCCGCGGCGTCGCGGCGCACGATGTCGAAGCTGTCGTAGATCGCCCAGACATAACCCTGGGAATAGTCCGGTTTCGCGGGGCACTGCGCCGACGCCGCTTCGGTGGTCGCGTAGACCAACGAATCGCCCTTCGGGAAATCGAAGTAGCCGCAGGTGGTGCGGCCCTCGCCGCTCGAGACCAGGTCGACCTGGCCGCTGTCGAGATCGAGCACGTACTGCGCGTCGCATTCGCCGCCCGGCGGGGTGCGCTGGAAGCTGAGCCTGCGTCCGTCCGGCGACCAGTAGGCTTCGGCATTGTCGCCGCCGAAGGTGAGGCGGCGCAGGTCGGCGAGATGCGGTTCGTCGGCACGCATCAGTTCGGGCACGGCCTTGCCGGCGCGCGGCGACCAGTCGCCCGCCGTCGCCGCCTCGGCACCGACGGCGAAGCTCGCGTGTTTCACCGGCGACGCGGCTTCTTTCGCCGCGGGCGCGCCCGCGGGCGGATGCGCGGCCGGTGCGGCCTCGCCCGGTCGTTGCGACAGGGTCGCGCGCAGCTTCAGTTCGGCGCCGTCGCGCTTCACCACCACGTCGATGGTGTCGCCGGGCTTGTGCTCGCGCAGCACGAAGGTCATGTCGTAGAGGTTGTTGATGGTGATGCCGGCCATGCCGACGATCACGTCGCCCTTCTTCAGACCGCCCTTCTCGGCCGGGCTGTTCGGACGCACGTCGCTGAGCTTGACGCCGCCGCTGGTCGCTTCCATCGCCGAATAGTCCGGCACCGATCCGAAGTAGGCGCCGTAGCCGCGGCTGTCGCCTGCGGTCGGCGACGCGGCGCTGGTGCGCACGTAGTCGGGGCGCGGGCCGCGGCGCACGCCCTCGGCCAGGGCGGCAGTGATGCGCGCCACGTCGGCGCCGCCTTCGACGTTCAACAACGCGGCGTCGTCCTCGGGCGAGTGGTATTGCTCGTGTGCGCCGGTGAACAGGTGCACGACCGGCACGCCGGCCGCGTAGAAACTGGAATGATCGCTGGGGCCATAACCGTCGCCGCCGGCATGGATCGTCACCGTCGGCGCCGCCTTGTTCGCTTCCGCGACGATGGCCTCCCAGGCCTTCGAGCTGTCGGCGCCGAGCAGGTTCAGCTTGCCCTCGCTCATGCGTCCGACCATGTCGAGGTTGATCATCGCGGCGACATCGGCGATGCGGCCGCCCGGCAGGTGTTCGACGAACCAGGCGCTGCCGCCGAGCCCGATCTCCTCGGCCGAGAAGCCGACGAACATCAGGCTGCGGCGTTCCATCGGTTCGGCGTCGCGCGCCGCCAGCAGATTCGCCGCGCAGAGCAGGCCGGCCACGCCCGAGGCATTGTCGTCGGCGCCGTTGTGGATGGCGCGCAGGTCGGGCTTGAAGCTGCCCTGGCCGCCCCAGCCGAGATGGTCGAAATGCGCGCCGACGACCACGACCTCGTTCGCCAATGCACCGCGACCCGGCAACACGCCGACGACGTTTTGCGTCTTCGCGATCACCGGATGCAGATCGACGCGACCTTCGGCGCGCGCACCTTTCAGCGCGAACGAGGCGGGCCGGTAGGTCGTGTCGATCGCCGCCTGTGCTTTCGCGAGCGTGGTGCCGCTCGCCGCCAGCCAGCGATCGGCCTGGGCGCGCGTAACCTGCAGTACCGGGATGCCGGCATCGGACAGCGGGCCCATGGTCTTCAGCGGCGGCAGCTTGTCGGGTTCGTCCGGCGACTGCGGCGGCGCGACCAGGATCAGGGCCGCGGCGCCGGCTTCGCGCGCCTGGATGGCCTTGCTGCGCAGGTCGGAATACCGGGTCGGCTTCTTGCCGTCGAACGGCGATTGCTCGTCGGTCTCGCCCGGCTCGTAACGCAGGGCGAGCACGATCTTGCCCTTCACGTCCAGGCCGGCGTAATCGTCGTAGTTCAGGTCCCTGGCGCGGATGCCGTAGCCCGCGAACACGAGCTCGCCCGCGAACTCGCCCGACTTCGAGAAGCCGAGCGGAATCCAGTCCTTCGCGTATTCGGCGTCCTTCAGCGCATTGTGTTCGCCGACGCGGATGCCGGTATTGGCCTCGAACGGCTGCATGCGGCCCTGCGCCGGTGCCGCCAGCCCGATCGCGTCCATCCATTCGGCGATCGCGAGCGCGGCCATGTCGTTGCCCTTCGTGCCGGTGCCGCGGCCTTCCATCGCATCGTCGGAGAGCGTGGTCGCGACCTCGCGAAAGCAGGCTTCGGGCTCGGCCGGCAGCGGGCGCGCCTGGGTTGCGGCCGCGGCCAGCGCCATCGCGATCGAGAACGGCAACAGACGGGAATGCAGCATGATCCGGCTCCGGCAATCGAAAGCGCCAGCCTATCAGGCCGTGCGTTGACATCGGCCGATCGCGCGCCGATGCTGCCGCTATGACTTCCGCCCAGAGCGCGCCTGCCGACGGCGCCGAACGGTCCACCGAGCTGCAGTCCGGCATCTCGATCCCGCCCGGCGAGCGCCCCTTGGGCGAGGCGATCGCCGAGGTGCTGCGCCTGCCGCCGGCGCAACGCGCCGAAAGTTTCGCGCGGCGCGTCGGCGAGATCGCCGCCTGGGTCGCCGCCCATCATCCCGATCGCCCCTGGACCTGCGCCGTGCATCGCGGCACCGACGGCTCGCACGTGTTCCGCGGCGGTGTCGGTCATTCGCTGGTCATCGATCCCGAGGGCCGGCTGTGGCGCGCGCGCAGCTACGAGGACTTCGAGACCACGTACGAGATCACGCCGCAAACCTGCACCATCGCCACGCTGACGCCCTTGTACGCGCAGATGCGCGAATACCTGCCGCGATGAATCTCGAAGCGTTGCCGCGCGTTCAGCGCCTGCATCTCGCCGCCGCGGAAATGGCTGCGGCCGAATCCACGGCCGACCCGAAGGCGCGCCGCCTCGGCGCGCAACGGGCGCTGCTGCTGGAACCGATGCTGGCCCTGTCGCGGCGCTGGGCGGACGCACTGGCGCCGTTGCAGGCGCCGCTGCCGGCGACGGCCAGGACCGAGGGGCCGCGCCGCTTTCTCGCGATCGCCTGCGAGCCGTTCGCGGCCGATCGGGGCGGCGGCGCACGCTACGTGCACGACGTGCTCGGCGCCATGCTCGATCTGGGCCATCAGCTCGATGTGTATGCCGTGCCCGGCGCCGACGCCATCGATGCGCGCGCGCTGGCGCCGCTGCAGGCGCGCGGCGGCGGGCGCATCCAGTCCGCCAGCGCCGACAGTCCGGCCCGCGCCGACGCGCTGTTGTGCCTGCCCGGCTGGCGCGGTGCGCGGCTGGCGATGTTGTCCGGCATGCTCGATCTGCTGACGGTGATGGCCGGGCGGCGCCTGCCT
>CALMWD010000131.1 GCA_937873105.1 uncultured Rhodanobacteraceae bacterium | reverse complement strand
GAGGAACTCGATTTCCTCGAGGCCTATCTCGACATCCATCGCGCGCTGATGCGCGGGCGCCTGCAGGTCGAAGTCGAGGTCGCGCCCGAACTGCGCAGTGCGCAGGTGCCGAACCTGCTGCTGCAGCCGCTGGTCGAGAACGCCATCCGCCACGGCCTGGCGCCCAAGCGCGAGGGCGGTCGCATCGACGTGCAGGCGCGCCGCGTCGGCGAACAGCTGGAAATCGTCGTCCGCGACGACGGCGTCGGCGGCGCCATGCCGACCCGCGAAGGCATCGGCCTCGGCAATTTGCGCCGCCGCCTCGACGTGCTGTATGGCGGCGGCGCGAAGATGCACGCGTCCGGCCGCGACGGTGGCGGTTTCGAAGTCCGCCTGTGCCTGCCGCCCCAATCCGTGGAGATCGCATGAACGCACCGCTGCGCTGCCTGATCGTCGACGACGTGCAACTCGCGCGCGACCGCCTGCGCCGCCTGCTCGGCGGCCTCGAAGACGTCGAGGTGCTGGGCGAGGCCGCGAACGTCACCGATGCGCTGGAACTGGTGCACGAACACGCGCCGGACCTGATCTTCCTCGACATCGAGATGCCCGAACGCGACGGCTTCGCCCTGGTCGCGGCCCTGCCCGAGAACCTGCGTCCGGCCATCGTCTTCGTCACCGCCTACGACCAGCACGCGGTGCGCGCCTTCGCCGCCGACGCCATCGACTACCTGCTCAAGCCGGTCGAGCCGGAACGCCTGAAGCAGGCGGTGGAGCGCGTGCGGACCCGGCGCGCGCAATGGTCGCCGGAACTGGTCGCGCAGCTGCAGCAGCTCGGCGGCGAGGCGCACTACCCCGACCGCCTGTCGCTGCCGGTGGACCACGGCATCCGCCTGCTCGCGCTCGACGAGATCGACTGGATCGAGTCCGCCGGCAACTACCTGTGCATCCGCACCGGCAACGAGACCCTGATCCTGCGCGAAACCCTGACCAAGATGGAGACGCGGCTCGACCCGAAGCGCTTCGCGCGCATCCACCGCTCGCGCATCGTCAACCTGAGCCGGGTCGCGCGCCTGCTGCCGCTGTACAACGGCGACCACACCGTGGTGCTGAAGGACGGCACCGAGCTCGGCCTGTCGCGCACCTATCGCGACGCGCTGTATCGCGCGCTCGGCATCGAGCACTAAGTCGCGGGGCGAAGCCCGCGCCCGCGTCGTCAGTGCTTCGGCTTGTGCGGCATCGGCGCGTTCATCAGCTTGTCGACCCAGGCGATGCCGATGGCCGAGACGATGAAGGCCATGTGGATGGTGGTCTGCCAGAACACGCCGTCCCAGGTGACCTTGGCGCCGGGCAGGCCGACCTGACCGGCCTCGATGAAGGTCTTGAGCAGATGGATCGAGCTGATGCCGATGATGGCCGTGGCGAGCTTGACCTTGAGCACGCCGGCATTCACGTGCGACAGCCATTCCGGCTGGTCCGGATGGCCCTCCAGGCGCAGGCGCGAAACGAAGGTCTCGTAACCGCCGACGATGACCATGACCAGCAGGTTCGAGATCATCACCACATCGATCAGGCCCAGCACGGTCAGCATGATCTGCTGCTCGCCGAACGAGGTCGCATGCGACATCAGATGCCAGAGCTCCTTGACGAACAGCACGACATAAACCGCCTGCGCCAGGATCAGGCCGAGGTACAGCGGCAACTGCAGCCAGCGCGAGGAGAAGATCAGCCACGGCAGCGCCTGCAGACGCTTGTTCTCGATGTGGTCGGCGGTGTTCGACATGGACGGACTCCGATTCGGGGCGCGCGATCTTACCCGGCTTCGGCGCTGCCCAGAACCGCGTCGAGTTCGATCTCGACCAACAGGGCGGGGTCGATCAGGCGCGATACCTCGACCATCGCGGTCGCCGGACGGATGTGTCCGAACACCTCGCCGTGGGCGCGGCCGATGGCTTCCCACTGGCTGATGTCGGTGACGTACATGCGGGTGCGGATCACGTCCTCGGGACGACCGCCGGCCTCGGCCAGCGCGCGCAGCATCTTGGCGAGGATGAAGCGCGTCTGCGCGGCCGGATCGCCCGGACCGACGACGGCGCCATCGGCATCCACGGCGGTCGTTCCGGCCACCGCCACATGGGCGCCGATGCGCACTGCCCGGCTGTAACCGACCACGGCTTCCCAGCTGGCGCCGGAACTGATGTTCTTGCGTTGGTTCATCACTGCATCCTCACGCCCGGCAAGCCGAGCACATAGTCGGGACCCATCAATTGCGAGGCGGTGTAGAAGCCGCCGGCAGGTTTGTCACTGAGCACGCGTTGCAGGATGCCGAAGGACGCATGCGCGGTCAGGTTATAGCCGTTCGGCGTCACCAGCACCCTGCGCAGTTCGCGACCGGCGGCATTGCGCGCCTCGCCCCAGACCACGGTGCGGGTCTGGTCGCGCTTGTCCTCGCTCGGTCCGGGGCCGCGCTTCGTCGCCTGCGACTTCAGCCAGGACTGCACGAAGCCGAGCCCGAGCAGCGGGCGGATGAAGTTCAGGCGGCGCACGCGTTCCGCGGTCTTCGGCGGCACGCCCATGTAGACCTCGATGTTGGGGATGCCGGTCGAGACGTAGGCGGTGTAGACGTCGCCCCAGGGAATCGTCATCGCGAAGCGGCGCTCGCCCTCGAATTCGAACTCGCGGGTCTTGTACGCGAGCGGCACCGACACCAGCTGGCCGTCGCGACGGATCTTGCCGCCACTCGCCAGACCTTCGACCGCGGTCTTGGCCGTGCCCTGGCTGGGGCCGCCGCCGGCGTCGAAGGCCAGCACCAGCTCGGTCGCATCCGGCAATTCGCGCTTCAGCATCGCCGCCAGCGCATCGGTCGGCACCACGTCGAAGCCGGTGCCCGGGATCACGACGATGCCCTTGGCCTTGGCCCGTTCGGCCACCAGTTTGCCGACCATCACGGCTTTG
>CALMWD010000130.1 GCA_937873105.1 uncultured Rhodanobacteraceae bacterium | reverse complement strand
CTCGCAGCGACTGGGCACGCTGTTGTTTCCCCATGATGCCAGCGGCGGCTTCATCGGCTTCCCGCTGAAGTTGGCCTTGCATGAGCCGTCCGGTGATGTCTTCGTCGCAGCGAGCGGTGGAACCGGCGCCTATCCACTGCGCCTGTGGCGCTTCTCTTCCGACCTGACCGCGCAACTTGCCTCTCGGACCATCCCCACCAATCACATGGACAATGCGCCGCTGCAAGCGCTCGCGGTGAGCAGTGTCGATGCGTCGGTCTATATCGCCAGCGGCTACGCCGCCAGCAACGAGTACCTTCGGCCTCTTCGTACGCGTCTGGTGCGACTCCCGATCACGCTCGCAAGCATCGAAGACGAGCGTATCGTCCCAAACCTGGTGGTCAATGGGCTGACGGTCAGCACCCAGTCGCCGGGTCGCGTGTTCGCCGCATTCCACCACGCCACGGACGGCGGTTGGTACGGCGAAGCGGCGCCGAGCTTCGGCGCCGGTCGCGGCGTGTTGCTCCGCGAGTTCAGCCCCGATCTGCAGACCAGCTACGCCGATCGCACGCTGGTCGCCCCGACTGGAACACTGGATGCCGTCCGCCTGCGCTACGACGTGTCACGGACGTCGATCCTGTTGCTCGGATCGACCAATTCGCCGGACCTGCCGCAGGGTTCGAGTCCAGGCGCGGAGACCGAACTGCGCGGGAACCGGGACTTGTTCCTGGCTTCCTTTCCAGCCGCGGGCGGACTTGACGCCCTGAGCTACCTGGGCGGATTTGGCCGCGATGACACGGTTGACTTGCTGGTCAACGCTGACGGGTTGCGGGTGCTTGGTCTGGCGTGCTTCGACAACACCGGTGTTGTCGCGGCCGACCAGCATTGGCTGCCCGGCATCGGCGGAGGAATGCTGCCGCTGCGACCCCGCAGCGATCGCGACTGCAGCAGTTTCCTGAGCCTGGTGGATGGCGATCTCGGCGCGATCCGGCGCAGCACCTGGCTGGCCGATGCCGCGAGCGCAGCCGCGTTCACGTGGCGAAATGGTCTGGCGTTGAGCGATGGCCAGAACGGGCTGGCAACGGCCGGCGTCGTCGGATTAGGCAGCAGTTGCACCGGCAGCCTGGTGGATGGCGGGTTCTCGCTGCCGGGCGCGGTGCAGCCGCAGGCCGCCGGTGGCTGCTCGGACGCTTTCGTGGAAACACTGACCCGCGACATCGCGGCAGCTGTGACCTTGCCTGGTGGCCACTGCGGGAACACGGTGACCACCAATTGCGGAGCGGCGATTCCCGACAACTCGTTCTTCAATAACTGGCTGGACTCGAACCGGACTGTGCTGGGCTGTGGCTACGTGCGCGGTTTGCGTGTGGGCGTCGACATCGCCCACACCTGGGTCGGCGACCTGACGGTGACGCTGCATGCGCCCGATGGCAGCACGCGCGTCTTGCTCGATCGCCCGGGTGTGCCGGGCAGTGCCGCCGGTTGCGGCGACGAGCACGTGCGCGCGGTGTTCGACGACCGCGCCGACGCCGACGCCGAAAGCGTGTGCGCCGCCAGTCCGCCGGCCAGCCACGCGATCCTCGGGACGTTTCTGCCGGCACAGGCACTCGCCGGCTTGATCGGCAAGGCCGCCGATGGCGCCTGGCGACTGCGCGTCGTGGACAGCGCCAGTGGCGACGCCGGCACGCTGCAGGACTGGAGCCTGGAACTCGACTGCAGCCCGACGCCAATCGCCAATGCCGACCTCGAAGCCAGTTTCGTATCGCTGACTGCACCCGGCGTCGCCAATGCGATCGTTCCCGGCATGCCCTTCAGTTGGACCGCGCGCGTGCGCAACCTCGGGCCGTCCGCGATCACTGGCGCACGGCTCGAATCGGATTTGCGTGGCGGCTTCAGCAATGTCAGCTTCACCTGCTTGCCGGTTTCGGGCGCGGCCTGCGTCACGCCGAGCGGCAGCGGCGGGCTGGTGCAGGCCGATCTCAACCTCGGCGTCAACGCCATTGCCGAGGTCACCATCACGGCAACGCCGAACGCGACCATGGACAGTCCGCTGATCGGCGGCTACGCCGATGTTTATCGACCGGCTGCGCTTGGCGCCACCGGTATCGACGCGAACGCGGCGAACAATCGTGTGCAATGGATCGCCCCTGTCCTTCGCGTCGCCGACCTGCGGGTGGCGGCAATGGACCCGCCGCCAGCGGCAAGCCCGAATGGCACGACTGCCTTCCAGTTCGTCGTGGTCGACGATGGCCCGAGCCGAGTAACCGAAGGCTTGGTTCGCATCGCGCCTTTGGAGAAGCTCGCGGTCGAGTCTGTCGTGTGCGTATCGGCTGGAAGCGCCGTTGCCTCCGCAGCCGTACACAACGATCCCTACACCGACCTGGATGTCCTTGTGAGCCCGGAGAACGAAGGGTTCCTCGTTTGCGACGTCGTCGTGCGCATCTCCAGTCTGGCCCAGCCTGGCGACACTGCGCGCATCGCCTTCAGTGTCGGTGGCAGCGGCTACACCGAGACGCAGGTGGCGAACAACAGCCACGAACACGCAATCACCGTGGTCGCGCCGTCACCGGAGATCTTCAAGGACCACTTCGAGTAATTCGGCAGTGCCGGGTGCGCAGCTTGTGGTCGGCCTGCGCCTCGCGCATGCTTGCGCGATGGACTACCGCGTCGTCG
>CALMWD010000129.1 GCA_937873105.1 uncultured Rhodanobacteraceae bacterium | reverse complement strand
CGTGAAATCGCGGGTAGCCGATTCGAGACGTCCGGCCGGCAGCTCGACGTTCTCCGAACGCAGGGCCGCCTCGACCTCGGCGATCGTCAGGCCGCGCGCGGCCAGCGCGTCGCGGTCGAGCCAGATGCGCATCGCGTAGCGCTGGCTGCCGCCGACGCGAATCTGCGCGACGCCGTCGAGGCTGGACAGGCGATCGACGATGTAGCGCTCGGCGTAGTCGGTCAGGGCCAGCGAATCGAGATGGGGAGAACTGAAGTTCAGCCACAGGATGACTTCGGCATCGCCTTCGACCTTCTCGATCTCGGGCGGATCGGCCTCCGGCGGCATGCGGTCGCCGACGCGACTGACGGCGTCGCGCACGTCGTTGGCGGCGCCCTCGATGTCGCGGTTCAGCGAGAACTCCAGGGTGATCGACGAGCGCCCGTTGCGGCTCTGCGACTGGATGGTCTCCACGCCCTCGATGCCGGCCAGCGCGTCCTCCAGTACCTGGGTGATGCGCGTCTCGACGACGGCGGCGGAGGCGCCGGGATAGGTCACGTCGACCGAAACGATGGGCGGATCGATGTTCGGCAATTCGCGCAGCGGCAGGCGCGTGAACGCAATCAGGCCGAGCACGATCAGCATCAGGCTCAGGACGGTCGCGAAGACCGGGCGTCGGATCGACACATCGGACAGCATCATGGCGCCGCCCTCACGGAGTCGCCGCAGGCGCGGCGGCGGCCTCGACCACCTTGGCGCCCGGGCGCAGCTTGCCCGTGCCCTCGACGACGACGCGGTCGCCGGCGGCCAGGCCTTCCAGGATCTCGACGCGGCCGCGCTCGCGCGCACCGGCCTTCACCGGCACCTGGGCGACGCTGCCGTCGGCGCCGATGCGGAACACGAAGCTGTTGCGGCCGACCTGCAACAGGGCCAGTTCCGGCAAGGCCAGGGCCTGGCGCGGCGCGCGGCGCACGTCCACGGTCAGCAGCATGCCCGGGCGCAGCTTGCGCTCCGGGTTCGGCAGTTCCGCGCGCGCCATGACCGAACGCGTGACCGGGTCGACGCGCGAATCGATCGTGCGCAACACGCCTTCGAAGGTTTCGCCCGGGAAGGCCGCGCTCAATGCCGTCACCGCCTGGCCCGGCGCCAGCGCCGCGATCAGGGTCTCCGGCACCGAGAAGTCGAGCTTGATGATGGAGACGTCGTCGAGCGTGGCGATCGCCGTGCCCGGCGTGACCAGCGAACCGGGACTGACCTGGCGCAGGCCGAGCACGCCGTCGAAGGGCGCGGTGATGACGCGGTCCGAGAGCTGGGCGCGGACCTGATCCATGCGCGCGCGCGCCGCGTCGCGGGTGGCGCGCTGGGTATCGAGCTGGCTGCCCGGGATCAGGTTCTTCGCCGCCAGTTCCTCGCCGCGGCGCAGCTGCTGCTCGGCCTCCTTGAAGGCGGCACGGGCTTCTTCCAGACCGGCGAGCTGGACTTGGCCGGTGAGGTCGACCAGGACCTGGCCGGCCTCGACGTAGTCGCCGCTGTCGAAGTTCACCTTCTGCACGGTCTCGCTGACCTTGGCAGTGATGGTCACCGATTCGTTGGCCCGGGCCGTGCCCAGCGCCTGCACGCTGTCCTGCCATTCGCCCGGGGCCAGCACCACGCTGCGCACCGTCACCGGCGCGCCGCCGCCCTGGGGCTGTGGCTGGCGGGCGCCGCCGCAGGCGGACAGCGCGATCGCCGCGGCGAGCGCGGCCATGGAAAGAAGGGGTCGTGTGGGATTCATGCCGGCTCCGTTGCACGCCACGGCGGACCGCGGCGTCGTTCCTGAAAACCCGAGATTATGGCGCCGCGCGTCGACGCGCTGCGAACGGCACGTCACCGGCGCCACCGGCTCGTCCCAGCACCGGCAACGCTTGGTTACGCGGCGCGACGGCCGAGTTCGCGCAATTCGGCCAGGCGATCGGCACGGGCTTCGGCCGACATCGCGTCGACCATGCCGATCAGGGTGCTGCGCACCGGCTTGATCCCGCAGAAGCGCAGGATGCTGCGCTCCATCGCCTTCAGGCCATGTGCGCCGAACCACCAGCGATAGGCCGGCGCCGGCATGCCCATGGTGATGACCACGCGCGCGCTGCGGCCCCTGAGCAGGGCCATGGGCCGCGGCCCCTCGACGCGATGCGCGAAGCCCGGCCGCAGCGTCTGTTCGAGGAAGGCCTTGAGCAGGGCCGGCATCATGCCGAGCCAGAGCGGATGCAGGATCACGAGGTGCTGGGCCCAGACGATGTCCTGCTGCGCGGCGCGGATGGCCGGCGCGGGCTCGCCGCGTTCGAACTCGTCCTGCGATTTCAGCCAGGCGAAGTCGATCTTTGCGAGTTCGATCCGGCGCACTTCGTGCCCGGCGCCGGTCGCGCCCTCGGCATAGGCGTCGGCCAGCGCATGCAGGAAATGCGGCTGCGCCGCGTCGGGATGGGCGTTGACGATCAGGATGCGCTTCGACATGGACTCGCTCCGCGATGGGCGTGCGCAGTGTGGCGGAACGCGGCCGGCGCCACTTGCGTTGGATCAATCGCGGCTCAGCAGGACTCGTATTTCCAGTTTCGGCGCTTGCCTTCGGCCAGCCATTCCAGCGTCTGCGCCAGGCGCCGCTCGCGGGTCGCGGCCTGCTTGGCGGTCACGATCCACTCGATGTAGTCGCGCTTCGCGCCCGGCGGGAAGGCATCGAAGGTCTTGCGCGCGGCGGCATGTGCCTTCTGCGCGAACGCGGCAGCCAGGTCGTCCGGGAGCACGAGTTCAGGCGCGGACGCCGCGGCCTTCCTCGCCTTCGGCCGTGACGCAACCGCCGCCCGCGCAGCCAGCGCCGCCTTGATCCAGGTCTTCATCGTCGTCGCGCTCGGCAGGTCCTTGAGCGAGGTGATGCGCCCGAGTTGCCCCATGGCCGCGTCGCTGGCGTCTTCGCCGAGCACGGCCTTGCCGTGCCAGAAGCCGAAGGCGCAATGCGCCTTGAACGCCGCCATGCCGCACAGGATCCTGCCCTCGTGCAGGAAGTGCGGCATGCCCCACTTGATCGACTCCTCGACCGCGGGCAACGCCCCGTGCACCAGCGCGCGGAGGCGTTCCAGGATCGGTCGCGCGAACTCGGCGGACTTCGCGATGTAGGCGTCGATGCGCGGATCGGTGGCGGGCATGGTCGCGGTCCCCTGACATTGGTGCGCAGCATGCTGCCCCTTGCGCCCGCGCGCAAACGCGCTAAGTTTGCGGGCGTCGCCGCGAGGCTCACAGTTTGTTGCAAGGAGTGGTCATGTTCCAGCGCCTGATCAATGTGTTCAAGGGCATCTTCGCGATGTTCGTCAAGGACGTGGAGAAGCGGAACCCGGAGGCGCTGCTGGAACTGGAGCAGGAGAACCTGCGCAAGCAGATCGCCCAGTACAACCAGGGCCTGGCCGGCCATGCCGGACTGGCCGAGCGGCTGATGTCGCAGGTGCGCAAGCTCGAATCGGAAGAAGCGGAACTGCGCGCCAAGACCACCGCGCACCTGCGCGCCGGCAACAAGCAGGCGGCGGGCCAGTATGCGCTGCGCCTGCAGACCGTTTCGCGCGAGCTGGAAGAGAACCGCAAGCAGCTTGAGGCGGCCGAGGGCACCTACAAGGACCTGATCAAGGCGCGCGACGTGGCGGTCAATGCCGCGCGCGCGAAGATCGAAAGCCTCAAGGGCGCGATCAACGACATGAAGATGAAGAAGGCGATGGCCGAGATGAACGAGATGGCGGCCGGCATGATCGGCAGCATCGGCGGTTCCGGCGACACCCTGAACCGGCTGCACGAGATGGTCGAGGAAGAACGCACCAAGGCCGCCGGCCGTGCCCGCGTCGCCAAGGACGCCATCGACATGACCGACGTGAACCTCAAGGAAGCCGAGATGACCGCGCTGGCCGACCAGGCCCTGGCCGACTTCGCCGCGGCCGAAGGCCTGTCGCTCGGCGGCGAGGCCGCCCCGGCCGCCGCCGCGCGCAGCATGGGCGGCGCCGCCGAGAAACCGTCCGAATCGCAGCAGGGCTGATCGATGCCGATCGAGGGCGACGCGCCCGCCTGGGCCCGTGAACTCGCGCTGGCCTACGAAAGCGGCGCGCATGGCCAGTTCGTGTTGTACGGCAATGTCGCCGACCGCTTTCCGAGCCGCGGCCGCTTCGTTTCGCTGACCGCCTTCCTCGATGCGCAACTGCTGTCGGGCTTCGAACTCGTGTTCCTGTACGACCCCGGCAACGGCCTCAGCGTGGGGCGCGCGAGCGAAGCCTTCCAGAAATGGCCGGGGGCGCAGCTCGTGGGCGCGCAAACGCGCGAACCGCGCGCGGCGGTCGAACTGATCACGCGCTACCTGCGTTATCGCGCCAACCTCAGCGCGATGGGCCGCGACAAGGTCGAACACATCGCCTGCATCGTGCGCGGCGCCGACCAGATCCTGCCGGCGAACCGCCAGGGCGAATTCGAGACCGCGAGCCTGGCCAGCCTGGTGCGGGATTGGGCCGCCGAACCGCCGTTCACCGAGCTGCCGTTCGCGAGTTTCCTGATCGCCGACAACCTCAACGACCTGCACCCGATGATCGCGACGAATCCGCGCGTGGCGCGCGTGCGCGTGCCCCTGCCCGACGTCGCCACCATCGAGCAGGCGCTGGCGCAGCTGCGCGTCGACCATCGCAAGGCCTTCGCCAACGACGACGGCCACGATGCCGCGCCGCTGCTGGCCGGCGTCACCGTCACCGCGCTCCATGCGCTGGTGAAGCTGCGCGAACACGAGGGCCGGCCGCTCGGCAATGCCGACTGGGTCGGCGCCAAGAAGCAGATGGTCGAGGCCGACTCGGCCGGGCTGATCGAGTTCATCGAATCGAAGAAGACGCTGGCGAACTACCACGCCCAGGACGCGCTCAAGACCTGGCTGCGCCAGGACATCGCGTTGTGGCAGGCGCACGACCTGCGCGCGATGCCGATGGGTTATCTGTTCTGCGGCCCGGTCGGCACCGGCAAGACGTTCCTGGTCGAGTGCCTGGCCGGCGAGGCCGGCGTGCCGGTGGTCAAGCTCAAGAACTTCCGCGACCGCTGGGTCGGCTCCAGCGAGGGCAATCTCGAAAAGATCTTCCGCCTGATCCGTGCCCTCGGCCGCTGCATCGTCTTCATCGACGAAGCCGACCAGAGTCTCGGCAAGCGCGACTCCGGCAGCGGCGACAGCGGCCTGTCGGGGCGCTTGTATTCGATGATCGCGCAGGAAATGAGCGACGCCTCGAACCGCGGCCGCGTGGTCTGGATCCTCGCGACCTCGCGCCCCGACCTGATCGAAGTCGACCTCAAGCGCCCGGGCCGCATCGACGTGAAGGTGCCGCTCCTGCCGACGACCACGCCGGCCGAAAGCGCGGCCTTGCTGAACGCCCTGCTGAAGCGGCTCGAGCTCGTGATCGACAACGCCGAGATGAGCCAGCTCGACCTGCCGCTGTTGCTGACGCCGGGCGCGGCCGAAGCGCTGTCGGTCAAGGTCTACCGACGCGTGCGCACCGCCAACGAAACGCCGGCGCAGGCCCTGGCCGCCTGTCTTGAGGGCTATCAGCCGCCGGTGGCGCCGGACGTGCTCGACTTCCAGATGCGCATCAGCATCCGCGAAGCCACCGACATGCAGTTCGTGCCGCCGGCGCTGCGCGCCCTGGCACAAGGCGGCGCCGCGTGAAGTACTGGTGGTCCGCCTTCAATGCGAGGCCGCTCGGCATGCCGGTGCCGCCGAATTGGTTCGGGTTGGCCGCGATCGGCCTGCTCGGCGCCTTCATCCACCCGGGCCTGTGGCTGGTCGGTGCGGGCCTGGAGCTCGCCTACCTGAAACTGCTGTCCGGCAACCCGCGCTTCCGCAAGACCGTCGATGCCGGCGATGGCAGCGCTCTGCCCGAGGTCGATCCGGTCGATACGCGTTACGACGAACTGATCGGCCAGCTCGGTTACCCCGAGAAGCGCCGGCACCAGGACATCGAACGCCGCGCCAGCGAAATCCTGGCCACGCTGAAGCGCACGCCCCTGCTCGACAGCCACAGCGACAGCGTGGAGCAGCTGGTCTGGCTGCACCTGCGCCTGCTGGTCGCGCAGGTCTCGATCGGCCGCGTCATCGAGACCGCGGCGCGCGAACGCGCGCAACTCGCCGAGCAGGAAAAGCAGATCGCGGCGCGGCTCGCGAAGCCCGACGTCAGCGCCGAACTGCGGCGCAGCCTGGAACAGCAGCAGCAGGTCATCGACCAGCGCCAGCAAGCGCACGAGGACGCAGCCAAGCGCCTGGAACAGGTCGAGGCCGAACTCGCGCGCATCGACCACCAGATCGCCCTGATCCGCGAACAGGCCCTGCTCGCGTCCGACGACGGCGCCGTCGGCGCCTCGCTGAACGCGCTGACCACCTCGTTCAACGACACCAACCGCTGGCTGTCGAACCAGCGCGACCTGCTCGGCGTGTTCGAGCCGGGCACGCCGCAGCGCCTGCCCGAACGCGTGCGCCAGTCGGCGCGCAAGCCCCCTCCCCTGTCCACCGGAGCCTCGTCATGAAGCCACGTTCATCCCGATTCCTGATGCGCGGCAATTCCGCCGGTACCGCGATCACGCTCCTGCTGATCTTCGCGCTGATCGGACTGGGCGCGTGGCTGATGCTGCGCGACAAGAAGGATGCGGCCGCAACCGACACGACGACGGCGCAGACCGCGACCGATGCGCCCGCGACCGCGGTGGTCGACGACGAGGCGCCGGTGCCGATGGAACCGGTGGACGGCCTGCCCACGCTCGATGCCGCGGCGGCCTACTCGCCCAGCGGCAACGTCATCGACGTCGACATCAGCGAATACGCCGGTTATGCCGGCCTGGTCGTCGCCAATGGCGGCCTGGCGCCGAACCCGGACTCGTTCTTCGCGAAGAACTACGGCTTCCAGGTGCGGCTGACGCTGAGCGAGGAAGAGAGCTGGTCCAAGCTCAACAACGGCAAGGTCGCGGCCAGCGTGACCACCGCCGACGTGCTCGCCGCGCTCGGCCGCCAGTTCGAGGTCACGGTGCCGGCGCAGATCGGCTTCTCGCGTGGCGCCGACATGGTCGTGGTCGATGCCGGCATCAGCAGCATCAACCAGCTCAAGGGCAAGGTGCTGGCGGCCTCGCAATTCAACGAAAGCGAGTTCTTCATCCGTTACCTGGCCTCGGAAGCGAACGTGCCGGTGGCGATCCTGCGCGACCTCGACGCACGCCCGCAGTCGGACCAGCTGGGCCTCGTGTTCTACGAGGACAATGACATCGCCTGCGACGCCTACGAACACGAGATCGCGACCGGCAACGCGCGCCTGAACGGCTGCGTCGGCTGGTCGCCACGCACCGACGAAGTGATCGAGGCGTCTTCGGGCAAGGCCAAGATGCTGGTCTCGAACCGCAACCTGCTGATCATCGCCGACCTGCTCGTGGTCAACAAAGGCTTCGCCCAGGCCAAGCCGGACTGGGTGAAGGGACTCGTGCACGGATTGCTCGACGGCAACCGGCGCGTGCGCGACGATCCCGATGCGCACGTCGCGACGATCGCCAAGGCCTTCCAGTGGAGCGACGCCGACACCCGCGACGAGTTGTCGAAAGTGCATCTGTCGAATCTGCCGGAGAACCAGGCCTTCTTCGCCGGAACCATCGATTCGGCGGGCTCGTTCAACGGCATCTTCCAGTCCTCGGTGCTGGCCTACGGCAAGCTGATCAAGAACCCGGCCGACCCGGCGCGTTTCCTCGACGGCAAGCCGCTGGAGGCGCTCAAGGGCCAGGCCGAATTCGCGAAGCAGACCATCGCCATCGCCCCGATCAAGACCCGCGACGGCGGCTCGCTCGAAGGCGACGCCCTGCTCAGCAAGGACATCCGCTTCTTCTTCGAGCCTAACTCCGCCGTGCTCGATCGCGACGCCGAACAGAACCAGCAGTACCTCGATTCGATCAAGAATTTCCTGCAGGTCAGCCCGGGCTCGATCGTGGTCCTGCGCGGCCATGTCGACAACGCCCGCATGTCCGAGTTCGAGCGCGAAGGCGGCCAGGCCCTGGTGCGCAACATGGCACTGAAGGCGATGGAGCTGTCGCGCCAGCGCTCGCAGGCGGTGCGCGACGCCCTGCTCAGGAAGCACCCGAACCTCGCCGCCGACCGCATCGAAGTGGTCGGCCGCGGCTGGGAAGAACCGGCCGGTCCCGACAGCGACCTGAACCGCCGCGTCGAGGTGCAGTGGTTCACGCTCGAGTGAGTCCGCGCGCTGCGGCCAGTTCGACGCCGCGTCTGGCGCGATTCGCCGCCGTCGTGGCCTTGGGCATGCTGGCCGCGACGGCGGCTGCGGCGCCGATCGTCGATGTCGTCGTCGCCGTCGCGCCTGACGGCAGCGCAGCACCGCCCTGGCAGGAGATGCTGGAGGCGC
>CALMWD010000128.1 GCA_937873105.1 uncultured Rhodanobacteraceae bacterium | reverse complement strand
AGATCGGGCAGCAGGTTGACCTTGAGGTCGGCGAGCGCGATCAGGCCGAACAGCAGCACCGAGATCGTCGCCATGCCGATGGTGACGCGGCGGCGCGTGGAGACTTCGATCAGGCTCATGGCGCGTCCGCCTCGACGATCTGCACGCGGCCGCCGTCACGCAGCGCCGACTTGCCGACGGTGACCACGCGGTCGCCTTCCTTCAGGCCTTCCACGACCTCGGCGTCGGTGCCGCTCATGTAGCCGAGCTTCACTTCGCGACGCTTGGCCAGGAACACCGGCACCGGCTTGGCGTCGGCCTTGGGCTTGGCATCGGGCTTCTTGCCGCCGAACCATTTCGCGAAGAGGCCGGATTCGGCGTCCTGCTTCTGTGCATCGGGCTTGTCGGCCGGTGCCGGCTCGAGCACGAACACCGCGGCTTCGGCGTCGCCCTCGAGCAGGGCTTCGCGCGGCACCACCAGCGCGTCGCCGCGCTGGTCGTAGACCACATCGACGCGCCCGCCCATGCCGGACATCAGCCGTTGCGTCGCGTCGCGGAACTCGGTGGTCACCCGGAAGGTGCCGGTCTCGGCATCGACCACCGGGCTGACGCGCGCGACCACGCCTTCGAACTGCACGCCCGGCAGCGCGTCGACATGCATCGATACGGTCTGCTCGGGACGCATGGTCGTCAGTTCGCGCTCGGGCACGTTGAGCACCGCCAGCAGCGGATCGAAATCGTCGATGCGGAAGAGGCCCTGATTGATCTGGATGAGGTTGCCCTCCTTGACCATGCGCACCGAGATCACCCCGCCGATCGGCGCGACGATGCGCGTGTAGTCGAGTTCGAGCTTGGCGATGTCGTAGGCCGCCTTCTGCGTCTCCAGGTCGAAGCGGGCCTTCTCGTGGGCCTCGGCGCTGACCAGGTTGCGCTGGTACAGGTCGCTCGACCGCCGGAAGTCGTTCTCCAGGCGTTTCAGATTGGCTTCGGCACGCGCCAGCTCCAGGCGCGGCTTCTCCGGGTCGAGCTGGGCCAGCAGGTCGCCGGCGCGCACACTGTCGCCCTCCTCGACCATCAGCTTCAGCAGCACGCCGCTGGTCTTGGCGACGACCATGGCCTGGTTCTCGGGTTCCAGCGCGGCCGTCCCCGAATAGCTGGCGACGATGGCCTTGCGCGTCGCGGTCGCGGCTTCCACCGGCACCGGCACGTCGCTGTCGGTCGACTTGTTGCGCTCCGCCTGACCCGGCGGGCCGCCGCAGCCGGCGAGCATCAGGCTGGTGGCCACGATCCCGGCCAGGATCGTGGATCCGATTCGTTGTTTCGGTTGCATGCTGGGGACCAGTGAAAGGCGTGGGAGTACTGGTGTTGTATGTTAATAAAACACCCATGGGCGACGCATAGGCCGGAAGTCTCGCCTGCCGCAGCATCAACGACGGCCCTATCCCAGCGCTCGGGAGGGCGTTTGCACAGTCACAGCTGTCAGATCCCGGGGCGGCGGCGATCACGATTCGGCTACCCAGCGCAGGACCCGACCGGTATACTCCGCGGCTGTTTTTTCGCCCCGGTTGCCATGGCGACCGCATGACAGAAGGACCGATCCGACGATGTCCCGCCTGCTGATCTCCCTGCTGGCCCTGGCCGCCAGCGGCCTCGCCCTCGACGCCCATGCCGCCGGCAATGCCGAAGCCGGCAAGAAGCGCGCCTACACCTGCACCGGCTGCCACGGCATTCCCGGCTACAAGAACACTTATCCGATGTACAGCGTGCCGCGCATTGCCGGCCAGAGCGAGACCTACCTGGTCAACGCCCTGAACGCGTACAAGAAGGGCGAACGCAAGCACGCGACCATGTCGGCGCAGGCGATGAGCTTCTCCGACCAGGACATCGCCGACATCGCGGCGTATCTCTCCACCGCGAAGTGAGGACGAATCCCATGCGCATGCTCCCTCTTGTCTCCCTCGCCCTGTTGGCGCTGTCCCCGGCCGCCTTCGCCACTGGCGACGCCGCCGCCGGCAAGGCCAAGTCCGCGGTCTGCGCGGCCTGCCACGGCGCCGACGGCAACACCCCGATCGACGCCAACACCCCGAAGCTCGCCGGCCAGCACGAGGACTACCTCGCCAAGGTCTTGCGCGACTACCGCTCGGGTGCCCGCGCCAACGCCATCATGGGCGCCCAGGCCGGCAACCTGAAGGACCAGGACATCGACGATCTCGCGGCCTACTACGCGGCCCAGAAGGGCGATCTCAAGGAAATCCCGCAGCATTGACCACTGCGGCTCGTCCTTGACGGCCGAAAGCCCCGCCCAGTGCGGGGCTTTTTTGTTGCCGTCGGCATCGTCAGCGCTTGATGTACGGCTGCTCGCCGCAGCTGTGGTCGGTGGCGTCGCGCACCGCGGTCACGCCCGGCACGCGCGCCTTCAGCGTTTTCTCGATGCCTTCGCGCACCGTGGTCTCGACCATGCCGCAGCCATGGCAGCCGCCGCCGAAGCGCAGCACGACGACACCCGCGGCATCGATCTCCTCCAGCGTCACGCGGCCGCCGTGCGCGGCCAGCTGCGGCGCGATCTCGTGGTCGAGGACATAACGCACGCGTTCGACGATGCTGGCGTCGGCATCCGGTTCGCGGCCCTTGATGTGGGGTGCGCGGATGGTCAACTGGCCGCCGGTCGCGTTGCCGACATAGTCGATCTCGGCCGCATCCAGCCACTGCGTGCTGGCACCGTCCACGTAGAGATTGAAGCCCTCGCATACCAGCGTCCATTCGCGACCGTCGAGGTCGGACGGTTCGCAGAACTCCAGGCGGCAGTCGGCCTTGGCCGTGCCCGGGTGGACCGCGGCGAGGCGGATGCCCATGCCTTCGATGCCCTGGCTGGCGAGGATGCGGCGGAAGTGGCTCTGGGCGTTGTCGGAAATCGAGATCATGGGAAATCCTGCGAATGCGAATACTTGACGATACGGCCAATGGCGATATGGTGCCGCGCGTCGCTCCGACAAGACAGGGAAATTCGCCGATGAGCCCCACGCTCGCCTCGCTCGCCGCCCAGCATTGCAAGCCGCGCAAGGGCGCCGAGCATGCGCTCAGCCGCGGCGAAGCCGAACAGCGCCTTGCGCTCCTGCCCGGCTGGGCCCTGTCCGACGACGGCCATTTCATCAGCAAGGACTTCCGCTTCCGCGACTTCCACCGCACCATGACCTTCGTCAACGCCGTGGCCTGGATCGCCCACGTCGAAGACCACCACCCGGACCTCGACCTCGGCTACGGCCACTGCCTGGTTCGCTTCAATACCCATGATGTCGGCGGCCTGTCCGAGAACGACTTCATCTGCGCCGCCAAGGTCGAAGCGCTGCAGGTCGAACGCGCGCCCTGATCAGTCCCGCGGCCAGTTCGCCAGCACCGCTTCGAGCTCCGGCGCCAGCGGGGCGTGGAACAGGTAGTCGCGGCGCGGTTCGCCGGCACTGAAGCCGAATTCGGCCGCGTGCAGGAACAGCCGCTTCAGCCCATGCTGCTTCGCGGCCCGGTTGGCCTGCGGGTCGCCGTATTTGTCGTCGCCGAGCAGCGGGAACCCGAGGTGCTGGGCATGCACGCGGATCTGGTGCGTGCGCCCGGTTTCGATCAATACCTCGACGAAGGTGGCGTCGCGCAGGCGCTCGATGACCTTGAAGGTGCTGCGCGAGGGCTTGCCCTCGTCGTCGACGGTGACCATGCGTTCGCCGCCCTGCAGCACGTTCTTGGCGAGCGCGACATCGACGAACATCTTGTCCTTCGGCAACCGCCCCGCCAGCAAGGCCAGATAACGCTTGCGCGTGCGGTTCTCGCGGATCTCGGTCTGCAATTGGGTCAGCGCCGGACGGCGCTTGGCGAACACGAGCACGCCGCTGGTGTCGCGGTCGAGGCGATGCACCAGTTCGAAGGCTTCGTCCGGGCGCGCCTGGCGCAGCAGTTCGATCGCGCCGAAGCTGACCCCGGAGCCGCCATGCGCGGCGATGCCGCTCGGCTTGTTGAACACGAGGTAATGCCGGTCCTCGAACACGATCCAGCCCGGCACCTCCCTGAGCAGGCGCTCCGGCGCCTGGCCGGGATCACGCGCCTCGGGCACACGCACCGGCGGCACCCGCACCTGGTCGCCGGCGGCGATGCGGGTATCGGGCTTGGCACGCTTGCCGTTCACCCGCACCTGGCCGGTACGCAACAGGCGATAGACATGCGTCTTCGGCACGCCCTTGAGCGTCCCGAACAGGAAATTGTCCAGTCGCTGTCCATCGCGATCCTCGGAAATCGTCAGGATCTGGACCGACGGCGCAGGCTGGGGTTCAGGCCCGGCGGGGCTCGGGTTTGCGGGTTTGCTCATCGGCGGCTAGAATCGGCCTGCGATCAGCGTCGAAAACGGGCTTCGATCAATCACTTATCGAAGCCGTTTGTCGCGCCTGCCGCAGCGGACGGGGCGGGAATGATGCAGCGACGAGAACGTCCTGCACCCGCGCATCGTAGCCGAGCGGCGGGCTCTTGCGGATAGCGCGGAAGCGCCTCTGCCTCGGTGTGACGTCACCGACCGGTCCGGATTCGGACAGGAGACGACCGAATCCAACACCCCAGTACTGTTGCGCCCGAAGGGGCGTACCGCCGCCGGGTCCGAGAGTCGAACGCAGCGTGGCGAGGCGCGAGCCCCGCGCGCGAAGACCCGACAGACCCAGTGCCGAAGCGGGCGCCGCGCACGGAGCGCAAGGAAGCATTCACAATGAAGCGTATGTTGATCAACGCGACTCAGCGGGAAGAGTTGCGTGTGGCTATCGTCGATGGCCAGAACCTGTTTGACCTCGATGTCGAAATCCCGTCGCGCGAGCAGAAGAAATCGAACATCTACAAGGGACGCATCACCCGCGTCGAACCCAGCCTCGAGGCCTGTTTCGTCGAATACGGCGGCGAGCGCCACGGCTTCCTGCCGCTCAAGGAAATCGGTCGCGAGTACTTCACGCCCGGTCTCGACCCGAACAAGGCCGGCATCCGCGAACTGCTGAAGGAAGGCCGCGAGGTCATCGTCCAGGTCGACAAGGAAGAACGCGGCAACAAGGGCGCGGCCCTGACCACCTTCATCAGCCTGGCCGGTCGTTACCTGGTGCTGATGCCGAACAATC
>CALMWD010000127.1 GCA_937873105.1 uncultured Rhodanobacteraceae bacterium | reverse complement strand
GTTCAGCGATCGCGTCAGCGCCCGGGAAGACCTGCAGAAGCGACTGGCGAAGACCTAGGGCATCCACCGCCGGCGGCGGGCAATTCGCGTAAGATGCCGCGCGCGCTTCGAATCGGCTCGCGCGGCCTTCCGCTGCCGGCACGGCCGCTCCCTTCACGTCTCTCACCTGTCGCGGCTGGCGCCGCGAATGCGCCCACGGGAACACCCATTCCGAACCCCAGCGACCTGTTCGATGCCGACGGCAATCCGACGGATCCTTACGCCGAGGGCATCGATCCGCGCGTGTCCTGCCGCGACTGCATGGCCTTGTGCTGCCGCCTGACCGTGCTGCTGATGCCGGGCGACCGCGTTCCGGCACACATGATCGAACGCACGCCGCGGGGCGACGAGCAGATGGCCCGCGGCGAAGACGGCTGGTGCGTGGCGATCGACGAACAACGCCAGAATTGCAGCATCTACGAGCAGCGCCCGAGCGCCTGCCGCCGCTTCGCGATGGGCGGCCCGTATTGCCGAGCCGAACGCGAGGACTATTACGAACGCGGCGCCAAGGACATGCCGTTCAAGCCGCGTTGCTGATTCGCCATCGATCGCCCGGACGACCGCACCGCCCTGTCGCACCAAGCGGGCGATCAATCGCGCTCGGCCGCTTCCTTCCGCCCCTGTTCGCGGATCAGGGCTTCCTTGCGCGCCTCGTCGATGGTTCGCATCACCGAATGGACGTCGGCACGGCGTTGATCGAACACGAACCTGCCCGTCAGCGCGGTGTCCGGCTTCAACTCGCCTTTCTCGTACAGCGACCACATTTCCTCGCCGTAGTGGGTCTCGGCGAGTTCGGGCGCGAAGCGCGCGAGGCAGTCGCGCAGGTTGTGCACGTCGCGCAACAACATCCGGCGCGCGTTGTTGTTGCCGGCGGCGCTGACCACTTGCGGGAAATCGATGATCACGGGTCCGGCCTCGGCCACGAGCACGTTGTATTCGGACAGATCGCCATGGATCCAGTCCAGGCACAACATGCGCACGATGTCGCGGATCAGCTCGTGGTGAAACAGGCGCGCGATTTCCGGCGACAAGTCGACCTCGCCCAGCCGCGGCGCGGCGTGGCCGTGCTCGTCGACCACGAGGTCCATCAGCAGCACGCCGTTGAAATAGCCGTGCGGCTCCGGCACATGCACGCCGGCCGCGGCGAACTGGAACAGCACGTCGACTTCGGTGTTCTTCCAGGCCGCCTCGGCTTCGCGCCGCCCGAACGCACTGGCCTTGCCGATGGCCCGCGCCTGCCGCGAGCCGCGCACCGCCCGGCCCTCCTGATACTGCACGCGCGCCTGGAAACTGCGCGTCGCCAGGTCCTTGTAGACCTTGGCGCAACGGATGGCCGCGCCGGAGCGCACCACGTAGACCGACGCTTCCTTGCCGCTCTTGAGCGGGCGCAGGACTTCGTCGATGACACCATCGTCCAGCAACGGCTGCAGACCTTTGGGGGCTTTCACGGTATCCCCGGGTTGGCCGGCGTCGGAAAGGGCGCATTGTCGCCGATCATTGGGGGTGTTAGCACGAGATCGTTTGAATAGGCCTTCACCCGGCTTCCGGCTAAACTGCGCGCCCTTTGCCGGCCTGCCGGCGGATTTCGAGGACCCCCGAATGAAGATCCTGGTCGCCTACAAGCGCGTTGTCGACTACAACGTGCGCATCCAAGTGAAGCCGGACGGTTCCGGCGTCGTCACCGACGGCGTGAAGCTCTCGCCGAATCCGTTCGACGACATCGCGCTCGAGGAAGCGCTGCGCTTGCGCGAGAAAGGCGTGGCGACCGAAGTGATCGTGGCCACCATCGCCCCGTCCGACGCCCAGCCGCATCTGCGCAACGGCCTGGCGATGGGCGCGAACCGCGCCATCCACGTCACCACCGACAGCGCCGTGCAGCCGCTGACCGCGGCACGTGCGCTGCTCAAGCTGGTCGAGAAGGAGCAGCCCGGCCTGGTCATCCTCGGCAAGCAGGCGATCGACGACGACTGCAACCAGACCGGCCAGATGCTGGCCGCG
>CALMWD010000126.1 GCA_937873105.1 uncultured Rhodanobacteraceae bacterium | reverse complement strand
CGGACCTGGTCGATCGCGGAGGCGGTGGCCTCGCGCGGCCGCAGCAGGCGCCAGGCGGAGCCGCCGATCTGGGTACGCTCGTTCGAACGCAGCACCGCGGCGTGGATTTTCGGATCGACCGCATCGGCCAGCGCCAGCGCCTGCTGGTCCAGTTCCTCGATCTCGTCGAGCATGGCCTGGCGCGTGGTGTTGTCGCGGTTGCGCGTCATCAGGGCCGGATAACGCAGGTAGGCGAAGACCCCGAAGGCGCCGCTGGCGATGACCAGCAGCATCAGCAGCAGGGCCAGGGTGTGGATGTTCATCCCGACCTGGAACCCCGAGTGCAGGAAGGCGATGGCCACCAGGGCCGTGCCCAGGTACACGTGCGCCGAGGCCCAGCCCAGCATCGTGCCGAGGCGGTTGCCGTAGCGGCGCTTGCGGACGCCGAGCAGCATCAGCCAGACGATCAGCAGCGCGCCGATGGTGCCGAGCGTGTAGCCGAGCCAGGTCCCGCCGTTCGGCACGCCGATCGGATCGTGCCAGACGTAGGCCGCGATGCTGGCCAGCACCAGGGCCAGCGCCACCCACAGGTAGCGGGCGCCGGCGAAGCTGAGGAGGGAGTCGCGCATGCTCATCGGCGGGACTGCGCGTAGGCGATGAATTCGTCGGGACCGATGCGCAGCGCCGCGCCGGTCGGACAGGCGCGCACGCAGGCCGGGCCGCCGCCCAGGTCCTTGCACATGTCGCACTTCACCGCCTTCTTCTCGGCCGGCGAGGGCGGCTTCAGCGGGTCGTAGGGCGATTCGCCGGGGCCGGGCCCGCGTCCGAACAGCAGCCATTGCAGCAGTCCCGGCTTCTTCGGCGGCTTCGCGGCCATGTGGATCACGCCGTAGGGGCAGTTGCGCTCGCAGTTGCCGCAGCCGATGCAGTTGTCGGCGATGAAGACCTCGCCGTTGGGCGCGCGATGGATCGCGTCGGGCGGGCAGTCCTTCATGCAATGCGGGTGTTCGCAGTGCCGGCACGAGGTCGGCACGTGCACGTTGGCGAAGGTCGGCCCGGCCTCGCGGTCGAGGCGCGAGGTGCCGCCGTGCGTTTCCGCGCAGGCCTTCTCGCAGTTGTCGCAGCGCACGCACAGCGACTCGTCGATCAGCAGGATGTCGGTGGCCTCGCCGGCGCCCTGGGTGAGCAGGAACGAGACGATGTCGCTGCCGGCGCCGATCTGCTGCATCGCGATGTTGGCGGCGGTGCGCGCCGAATACTCGGCTTGCAGGCGCAGGCGCAGCAGGGGATCGCGCCCGACGGCGCGCTTGAAGGCCTCGCCGTCGACGCGGATGGTCTCGGTGGCGATGGCCGCGCGCGCCGTGGCCGAACGCTTGCTCTCGCCGAGCAGGGCCATCTCGCCGACGTAGTTGCCGGCCGGCACGTAGGACAGCACCACTTCCTTGCCGCCGATGTCGCGCGAGATCGTCAGCGAACCGCGCCGCACCAGGTGCAGGCAGTCGCCGGGTTCGCCTTCCTTGAAGAGCACGTCGCCGGCCTTGTACTGGCGGATCTCGGCCGACTCGACCATTTCCTTGAGCTTGTCGATGCCGGATTCGGGCGTGAAGCGGCTTTGCAGGGCGCGGGCGATGAAGACCTTGTCGACCTCGCGCTTGACCGCGTCGACCGACTGGATCAGGCGGTTCATCGAGCGCCGCGGCGTCTCGATCAGCAGGCAGTTCGATTGCGCGATCACCGTCGCCGAGCGGCGGCGACCGGAGATCAGGCCCCTTTCGCCGAAGAACTCGCCGGCCTTGAGCGCGATGCGCTTGTTCGCGGCCTCGTCGACGATCACCTGGACCTCGCCGTCGACGATCGAGAAGAAGGTGTTGGTGTAGTCGTTGCGCGCGAAGATGGTTTCGCCCGGGCGCGGGGTGCGGATCTCGGAATCGATCAGGAACTCGCGCAACTGCAGCGGCGTGATCTTGGCGAGCAGCGGAACACGCTCCTGGATGCGCGCGAGCAGCGCGTTCACCGAGGGAATGCCGGCGACGTTGCGGAACTTGGCCTTGAGCAGCGGCTCGTCGGCCGGTTCGACCTGGCGGCCGAGGATGTACTCGACGACCTCGTAGCCCTGGTTCATCGCCTGCTTGATCAGCGGGTAGCCGGCGAGCGCGCCGACGATGTACAGGCCGGGCACGTTCGATTCGTACTTTTCCGAGATCGCCGGCACCGCGTTCGGGTCCTTGCTCGGGAACACCACGCCGCAGGCTTCGACGAAGGCGCGCGGCGCGGTCGCGCCGAGACGGGCGATGACGCGGTCGCAGAGGATCTGCGCCTTGCCGTTCTGGGTCGCCACGTGCATGCGCAGGCGCTTGCGGCCGACGCGCAGTTCCTCGACCGATTCCGGCGCCGCGTTGTACCAGCACTGGATCGTGCCTTCGTCGATCGCGCGCAGGATCAGGCGCAGGTTGCCCTCCTTGGCGCGCGCGAATTCGTCGCGACGGTTGATGACGATGACCTGGTTGTTCTTCGCCAGCGCCAGCGCATTCTCGATGGCGGCATCGCCGGCGCCGACGACGACGATGGTTTCGCCGACGTAGGCATCGGGATCGTCGAGCTGGTACTGCACGGTCGGCAGGTCTTCGCCGGGCACGCCGAGCTTGCGCAGGTTGCCCTGCATGCCGATGCCGAGCACCACGTGTTTCGCCAGCACCGTCGCGCCATTCGCGCATTGCAGGCGGAAGCCTTCCGTTTCGCGCGCGATCTTCGCGACCTCGTGGCCGCAGCGGACATCGACCTTGAGGGTGGCGACGCCATCGTTCCATTCCTTCAGGATGGCTTCGCGCGAACCGGCCTTGAAGGGCAGGGGCGAGCGCAGGGGCAAGACGCCCGGCTCGTCCATGACGTGCTTGCCCTTCTGGTAGCGGAAGATCGTGTTCGACAGGTGCGGCGCCGCTTCAAGCAAGACATGCGACACGCCCAGTTCGGCAGCGTGTGCGGCCGCGCTCAGGCCGCCCGGTCCGGATCCGACCACCGCGATGTCCACCCGTTCGGTCATGGCTCCCCCACCCGATGCCCGATCTTAGCCCGGCCCGTTGCCGCGCCGATAGACGAAGCGCGACATTCCGTTGCAATTGCCAAGGGCCGCGGACTTTCGCCGTGAGCGGGGCCGCATACAATGAACACCCAAAGGGAGACGCGCCATGAGCGAACTGCATCAGCGGCTGGCAAACGGATTTCCGGATCGGGCGGCGCCCACTCGATCGTCGATCCCGAGCGACGCCAAGGGCATCGCGCAGTGGGTCGCGGCGCTGCCGTTGGCCAATGCGGTATCGGCGTCGCGGGTCCTGCTCCAGGGCCTCCACGAGTTGAATGGATTGCGTCTCGATGCGGGCGTGCGCCTGCATGCGCTGGAAACCCTGCGTTCGCCGATGACGCAGATCGTCGCCCAGGCGGATCGCCAGGTGATCGGTTCGTCCTTCCCGCTGCCGCAGGCGAAGCAGCAACTCGGGCTGCAGTCGCGCGAGTTCCACGAAGCCCTGGCGCTCGGCTACCGCATGGTCCTGCACGACCTGTGTTCGCCCGGCGGCAAGTTGCCTTTCCTCAAGGGCGGCAGCGCGGCCCTCGCCTCGGCCAGGGCGATCGGCCACTACGGCGAATCGCTGCTGCGCGGCTATCTGCTCTATCTCGCGCCGTCGAAGGGCGTCTGGCAGGCGCTGCACGATCTGTACCGCTTCACCGACGCGATCGGCGTCGTCGACAAGACCATCGCCGACCCGCTGCTCGGCAAGGCTGCGGTCACGCCGAAGCTGGCCTATGCACACGTGCTGCTGCTGGCGATCAGCAATCCGTATCGCCTGGCGCAGAAGGAAATGGCCGATGCCCACGAGGCGATGCGGTCCTGGGCCGCCTATTGCGACCTCAGCACCACGGGCGGCAGCAACGACTTCGACGTGGCCCAGGACGAGGACCGCGGCCCCGGCTACACCGCCGACGAACGCCATGCCGCCGGCGCCCAGCGCCTGGCCTTTGCACCGCTGCGGGCGCAGGCCTTTCTGGACCGTGAGCTGGCCATCGGCGGTGCCGGAAACGGCCCGCTGAGCTTCGGCTTGAAAGGCGGGCCGCGGGTGGCGTTGACGCAGGACCTGATTCGTCGCCTGTGCAGCACCTGGCGTCCGCAGTTCGACCGCAATCACTCGCGCCTCTCGGCCGGGCACGAACTGGAGACGCTGATCGGCCTGCATGCCATCCATTTCCACCTGGCCGGTCGCCTGGACTTCGAGAATTTCGTGCGCGAACTGCGCGGACCCGGCATCAGCCTGAGCGAGCGCGACAAGACGGCATCCTGGGCGCAGGGCAGCGGCGATGCCTCGCGCGCGTTGCCGACCCGCGCCCGCGTGCTCGACCAGGGGCTCGGCGGCTATCGCCTGCAATGGAGTGCCGAGAGCGGCGCCAAGGCGCGCATCGGCGAGCTGGTGGGGCTGGCGGCGCCGGACGACGACGAGGCGGCCGAACGCGAATGGATGGTCGGCGTGATCCGCTGGTTGCGCTTCGCCGCCGACGGCGAGGTCGATGCCGGCGTCGAATTGCTGGCGCGCCAGGCCGAGCCGGCGGCCCTGCGCATCTCGGAAACCGGGACCGGCTTCAAGACGCCGGTCCGCGCCATCGAACTGGAGCCCCTGCATCCCGGAAACGGCGGCGGCAGCTTCCTCGCGCCCAGCATCGGCGAACGCAGTTTCGCGCGCATCGAGGTCTCGATGGCGCCCGGATCGCTACGCCGACACCCGCGAGCCGCGGGTCAGCGTCATCGCCGACATCGACCTGCTGGAAAACACCGGCGCTTACCTGAGGGTCGCGGCGAAGGCGAAAACCGCCGAAAATAGCGCCGCATGAACAACCACATCCCGTTTTCTGCGCCGGTCCAGCGCCGGCGCTCCGTCCCCGTGCGTGTCGACGGCGTCGTCATCGGCGCCGCCGCACCGGTCGTCGTGCAGTCGATGACCAATACCGACACGGCCGACATCA
>CALMWD010000125.1 GCA_937873105.1 uncultured Rhodanobacteraceae bacterium | reverse complement strand
GGGCGCCGGATCGTCGCCGTCGAAGGACAGGGCCAGCAGCTTGAGATAGCCGAGTCGCTCAAGCGCGCCAATGGCCGGATCGCGCTCGGCGGCATCCAGCGCCTCACGCAGCACCGGTTCGGCGCGATCGGCCTGACCAAGGTTGATCAGACCGTGTCCGATCTCGCCGAGGGCACGGAACACAAGCGCGGGATCGTCGGCGTGGTCGCGGCGGATCTGCGCCGCCGCGGTCACCAGGAACTGGCTGGCCGTCGGGTCGCGACCGGCGTAATGCATCGGATTCGCCGCCGACAACACGCCGAGCAGGGCGTCGACATTGGCCTCGGCCACGGCCGCCTGCCGCTTCGCTTCCGCCGCCTCGCGCAAGGCCACGACCGACGACGCCAGCATGGCTGCAGCCACCAGGATGCCGGCAACGACCGCGACGCGATGGCGCCGCAGGAACACGCCGGCACGGGCCGACCAGGTACCGAGGCCACTGCGGAACGGCCGCCCATCGAGCCAATCCTGCAAGTCGTCGGCCAGTGCCGCAACGCCGCTGTAGCGGTCTGCGGGCGACAGCGCCATCGCCTTGCGTACGACCGGCGCCAGTTCGCGCGCGGCACGGCGAGTGTCTGCCGCGTCGAGCAACGCATCCCCGAGCACGTCGCCGAGCGCATGCACGTCGCCGCGCAGGATGGCGTCGCGCCATGGCACGTCGGTCGCATCGGCGGCGCGGTACGGCGAGCGCCGCGCGATCAGTTCGAACAGCACGACGCCCAGCGCGTAGACGTCGGTCGCGGTCGTGGTGCGATCGCCGAGCACCTGTTCAGGCGCGGCGTAACGCAGGGTGAGGCCGCCAGTGGCGGTCTGCACCAGTTCGTCGGTGTCGTCGCCGAGCACCTTGGCGATGCCGAAGTCGAGCAGGTGCGGGTGCCCTTCCTCGTCGACCAGCACATTGCCGGGTTTCAGGTCGCGATGCACGATCAGCGAACGATGCGCAAAGGCAACGGCGTCGCAGATGCGCAGGAAGAGCGCGAGGCGGCGGCGAAGATCGGGGCGTGCGCCGGTCACCCAGGCGGCGAGATCGACGCCATCGACGTACTCCATCGCCAGCCACGACTGACCGCTCGCCGACAGGCCGCCGTCGATCAGGCGCGCGATGCGTGGATGGTTGAGTCGCGCCAGGATCTGGCGTTCGCGCTGGAAGCGCGCGTCGAGCCCCAAGCCGGCATATCCGGCGCGGATCAACTTGAGAGCGACGCGCTGCTCGAAGGCGCCATCGGCGCGCTCGCCCAGATGGACCTCGCCCATGCCGCCCTCGCCGATGCGTTCCAGCACGCGGAACGGCCCGAGGCGGCGGTCCGTTGGCGCGCGCACCGGTGGCGCCAGGTCGCGCGCATCGAAGCCGTCGAACAGCCCGCGCACCATCGCCGCCAGCGCGGCGTCTGCAGCCTCGAGTTGTTGCAGCGCTTCGCGCCGTGCCGCGGCGTCGAGGTCCACCAGGCGATGGAATTCGGAACGTGCGGCCGCGAACGCGGCGACGGTGTCGGGCAAGGCGTTCATCGCATCCGGCATACGCGCTTCATCACCCGCAGCTGACATCGTTCAGCCCGCGAGTTGCTGGCGCAGCCAGGACCGCGCCATCGCCCAGTCGCGATAGACGGTGCGCTCGTCGATCCCGAGCAGGGCCGCGACCTCGCTCACTTCCAGACCGCCGAAACAGCGCAGCTCGACCACCTCGGCCACCCGCGGATCGAGCTGCGCGAGCTTGCGCAGCGCTTCGTCGAGCGCCGGCAGGTCGGTATCGGCATCGATCGGCAGCGCCGCGGCCTCGACCAGGTCGACGCGTTGCCAGTCGCCGCCGCGCTTGTCGCGCGACTTGGCGCGGGCGCGGTCGACCAGGACCTGGCGCATCAATTTGGCCGCGGTCGTGAAGAAGTGCTTGCGGTCGGTGATATCGACGCGTTCGGAGCCGAGCAGGCGCACGAACACGTCGTTGACCAGGGCCGTGGGTTGCAGGGTGTCGTGGCCGATGTTCGCGCGCAGCTGCTGCGCGGCGATCCGGCGCAGGTCGGCATACACCATCGGCAGCAGCGACGGCAAGGCATCGCCGTCGCCGTCGCGCCAACGCTGCACCAGCTCGGTGACTTCGCCTGAACTCATGGCTGGAGTGTAACGGCGTGTCAGGTCTGGATGGAGACGGCGTATGTGCCATCGAAGACGCCCCTCCGCGTCGCGAGACCGCTGCCCATGCCGACCTTCCGCGCCCGCTTCATCGCCCTGGCCCTGGTGCCCTTTGGCGCAGCGGCCGCCGACGGCGCGCTCGATCCGGCGTTCGCGAACGGCAACGGCTTCTTCTTGCCGAACTACGCCTATCTGGGGGCGTCCGTGGGCGATCACAGCGCGCGCGGGATCGTGATCGGTGACGACCAGCGCATCACCGTCGTCGGCGATTTCCAGCGTGACGCCGCACTCGCCAACCGCGACTGCGGCCTGTTGCGCACCCTCCCGAATGCCGAACTCTACGACGGCAGTTTCCTGCCGCCCTTCGGATACGGCGATGTCGCGTTCGACCGTGGCGGTTCCAACACCGACCTGTGCTTCGACGTCGCGCTGCGCGAGGACCAGGGACTCATCGTCGTCGGCTCGGCCACGGTCGATGCGGAAGATCGTCGCGAGGGCCTGGTCTTTCAAACCCTCGCCGACGGCAGCTTCGACACCGCGTTCTTCGGTGACGGCAGCTTCGAAACCGCGTTCGATGGCCCGCCGGAACTGATCGCCAGCGACGTCGAACTCCGCCACGTCCTGCGCGACGACACCGGCGTGGTGGTGAGCGGCTCGGCACTGGTCCCGGTACTCGGCGGCGGCCAGTTGTCGCTGGGCGTCGCGATGCGTTTCGAGGCCGACGGCACGCTCGACGAGACCTTCGGCGACGACGGTCCGGTGGCGTTTCTGGGCGGCGACGTCGGTGGCGTGCTGGACATTCGCGGGATGGCGCGTGCCGCAGACGGCGGCCTGTGGTTCGCCGGCGAACGCAGCGGCAGCGGTGCCGGCGACGGCGGTCGTGTGTTCCGCCTGCGGCCGGATCGGACGCTGGATCCCGAGCTCGGCGGCCACCATGGCCTGTACGTGCCGCAGTGCGCCTTCGTCACCTCGATCGACATCGATCCGGCAGGCCGGGTGCTTCTCGGCTGCGATCCGGGCGACGCGATCTCCCTGGCCGGCGTGCTGCGACTGGTTCGAGGCAGCGGCGGCTGGCTGCCCGACGCCTCGTTCGGGAGCGCCGGCTTCGCGCCGATCCGCGTCCGTCCGGAAGATGTGCCCGGCATCGGGCCACGACTGAGCAGCGCGGCCGCCATCGCCGTGCAGCCGGACGGTCGCATCATCATCGTCGGGACCTATGTCACCGAGCGATTCAATCGCAATCCCAGCGACGCCGTCGTCGCGCGACTGAAGGACGACGGCGCACTCGACGAGTCATTCGGCATCGGGGGAATCGCACAGTTCGGATTCGACGATGGCATCGATCTCAGCCGCGATGTGGCGAACGCGGTCGCGCTGGATGCCGAAGCGCGACCCGTTTTCGTCGGCGCCAGCTACAGCAGTGCCAGCCAGTCGAGAAGCTACGCCGTCGCCCGCCTGCAGCAACTGCCCGATCTCCTGTTCCACGACAGCTTCGAGTCTCCCTGACATGGCCATTGCATCCAAGATTCGCGGTCTTCTGGCCGTCGTTGCCTTCGTGCTGGCTCACAGCACGCAGGCCGATGATGCCGTCGTCGGAAACGGCGGCGCGGCGTCCTGCACCGAAGCCGCGCTCGACGTTGCTCTGGGGCAGTTGTATCCCGGCGCGAACTTCCCGGGCGGCAACCTCACGTTCGATTGCGGTCCGTTGCCCGCGACGATTCCGCTGACCTCACGCAAGACCCTCACCGGGGCGACGATCGTCGATGGCGGCGGCAGGGTCACGCTCGACGGCCAGGACAGCACCGGCCTGCTCGCGATCAACGGCGCGCAAAGCCAGGTCGAGATCCGCGGTCTCACGCTGCGCCGCGGCCGCGCCTTCGCCAGCCACGGAGGCGCGATCCAGATGGGTACGGCCACCAGCGTGCTGATCGCGGACAGCACGATCCAGGAGTCGCTCGCGCAGGGCTCGGGTGGCGCCATCCATGTGGAAGCCGGTGCCGGCCTGCGCATCGAACGCAGCCAGTTCATCGGCAACCTCGCAGGATTCGGCGGCGCCATCGCCAGCAACGGTCCGCTGACCGTGCTCGACAGCCTGTTTTCCGACAATCGCACGACCGCCGTCGATGGCGAGGGTGGCGCAATCCAGATCTGGTTCGCGCGGCTGGATGCGGAACGGACGCAATTCGTGGGCAATCAGGCGGCCCAAGGCGGCGCCCTGGCGTTGCGCGGCGTGGGAGACGACTACGCCCGACTGATCGACAGCGAGTTTCGCGAGAATCGTGCGTTCGGCGACGGCGGCGCGATCGTGCTTTACGACGGTGCGGTCGCGGGCGGCGCCGATGTCCGCTTCATCGGCAATCGCGCCGACAGCGGTGCCGCCTTGTCGCTTCGCGGCGGCGCGACCGGCGCCGGCACGCCGCGCTCGGTCCTCAATCGGGCGCTGTTCACCGACTGCACCTTCGAGGAGAACGTGGCGGACAACGCCGGCGGCGTCGCCTTCGTGTTCGGTCCGCCGCCGGGTTTCGGCGGCGCATTGGCACAACTCGCGATGGACCGCTGCAGTCTCGTCGGCAATCTCGCCCTCACGGGCGGTGCGATCTATTCGCGCGGGCAGGTGCTGCTCGAAGACACGCGCTTCGAACGCAACGCCGCCTCCCTCGGAGGTGCCATGACCTTACAGAGCACGTTCGCCGTCGGCGACACCGATTTCACCGCCTACACGCAACTGCGCCACGTGGTCTTCCGGCAGAACAGCAGCACGACGGCGGGCGGCGCGATCTACGCCAGCAGCCATCTCCCGATCTACGAGGGCGTGCAGTTCGAAGGCAACACCTCCGTCCAGGGCGGCGCGATCTACCAGCAGGGGTTCACGCCGCCCATGCAAACGGCCAGCTTCGTCGACAATGTCGCCCTGGACGCGGGCGGGGCCATCTACGCCCGCAACACCGGCAGCATCCAGCTCTACAACCTGGTCTTCAGCGGCAATCGCGCCGAGAACGTGGGCGGACAGGGCGGCGACCTGGCGATCGAATCCAACGGGGCACCCGGCACCTTGACGTCGCAGGTGCAGCTGTCCCATGCGAGCCTGATGGATGGCGTCGGCGACAGCGGCGCATCGCTGTATCTCGTCGACGCGCAAAGCGATCTCACCCTTCGCAACAGCATCGTGTTCGGCGCCAGCGGCCCGACCTGCGGCGGCCCCGGCACGATCCTGTCCGCGGGCTGGAACTTCATGCCCGCCGACTGCGGTCCGACGCAGGCCACCGACGTCGCAGTCGCGACGCGTGCGGCACTGCAACTTCACCCGCTGTCGAACAATGTCGGCAGCGTGGCGGCTTTCGTCCCCATGGCCGGCAGCCCGCTGATCGACCACGCCGAATGCACCAGCGGCCGAACCGTCGATGCCCGCGGCCAGGTCGCGCCCGTTGACGGCGACGCTGACCTCGACGCGCGCTGCGACAGCGGTGCCGTCGAGCGCCAGGGCCACGAAATCCCGCCCGCCTTCGTGCTGTTCGCCGACGGCTTTGAATCCCGCAACGACTGACCTGGAGCCTCACATGTATCCCCGCCCCTTCCTCGGCATCCCTCTTGCTGCCTTGTTGCTTGCCGCGTGCGGAAACAGCGCGTCGCCGACCACGACAGCGGCATCCGCCAGCACGGCGGGCACGGTGCCCGCCGCTGCAACGCCGAATGAACTGTCCATGCGCATCGACGGCGTCGAATGGCGCGCCGACCACGAGGTCTTCGGTGCCTTCCATCCCCCTAGCTACGACCGCGCCCTGCTCATCGCCGGTGCACGCGGGCGCAAGGATGCGAACGAACAGGCGATGAACATCAACCTGTTCGGCATCGACGGGCCGGGCCGCTACACGATCGAGACCGGCCACGCCGACGGCAGCGTGGCGCAACTCGCGAACCACACGCCCGAACGCTTTCTCGCCGGCAGCATGATGGGCTACGCATTGGTCATCGATGTGGCCGTGGCGCAGGCCGACCCGACCCACATCGAGGCGACGTTCAGCGGCACCCTGACCGGCAACGACAGCGTGGTCATGAAGATCGAGGACGGTCGTTTCGTCTATCGCGAATGATGTCAGCCGCGTGCGCGGAATAACGTATGTCGCGAGAGAACCGGAGATCCACGCGATGCAACGCCTGATCCTTTCCTCGCTGTTGCTGTCCGCCGGGTGCGGCGCATGCGCAGCGACGTTCACCGTCGACACGACCAGCGATGCCCCGCTGAATGCCTGCAACGACCTCGTGGCGAACGACTGCTCGCTGCGCGGTGCCATCCACAACGCCAATGCGGCCGGGGATGCCGACCTCATCCAGTTCGCGATCCCGAACACCGACCCGGGCTTCCAGGCGGCGACCGCCCACTGGCGCATCACGGCCAGTGCCGACCTGCCCTTCGTCAGCGCGCCGCTGACGATCGACGGCTATACCCAGACGGGCGCGCAGGAAAACACGTTATCGCCCGACCAGGGCGGCAGCGATGCCGTGCTGAAGATCGAGCTGCGCGGCCCGGGCACGGGCCAGGGCCTGTTTGCCGGCGGCGCAATGACCGTGCGCGGCCTCGCCATCAATCATTTCCACACCGCCCTGCTGCTGTTCGCGCCGGGGCCGCATCGTGTCGAGGGCAGTTTCATCGGCACCGACATCACCGGATTGCAAGGCGACGGCACGGCCACGTCGATCGGCATCCGCGTCAACGCCCCGAGCACAATCGGCGGAACCACGCCCGCGGCGCGCAACGTGATCTCGGGCAACACCTACCTCGGCATCTCCGACCAGAGCGGCACCGGCCCGCAAC
>CALMWD010000124.1 GCA_937873105.1 uncultured Rhodanobacteraceae bacterium | reverse complement strand
CGCGACATGGCCGGGCTCGCGTGCGCGCATGCGCGCCAGCACCGCCTCGGCCGCGTCGGCGACGCCGATGCCGCTCAGGCTCGACGCCAACTGCATCTGCTGGGCGACGTCGAGGGGCTTCGCGGCCAGCAGCCGACGCGCGCTCTCGACCATGGCGGCGTGCTCGTTGAAGGTCCGCAGACGCTGGAAAAGTTCGTATTCGGTCGCCGCGTCCGCCGGCGGATGCGCGGCCACGGCCAGGACCTGCGCATGCGCGCTGCGATAACGGTCGAAGCGCAGATCGATCGCGGCCTGCAGCAGGCGCGCACCGGCATGTTGCGGCGCCATCGACAGCACGCCGGACACGGTGATCGCGGCCAGGTCGAACTGGCGATCCCGGTACTGCGCATGCGCGCGCCGGACCAGCGCGTCGACCTGGGCCGTCACGGCAACACCGCCGGGGCGGCGCGCTTCGTTGCACGCGGATGATTCGGGACACGAGGCATGGGCCGCGCATTCTGGCGCTTCGAATCCCCGAAAAAAAGCGGCCACCCGAAGGTGGCCGCCAAGGTACTGCGATACAGCGTGTTTCTTAGAAGTCGTACTGGACCGAGAAGCGGACCGAACGCGGGGCCTGGAAGCCGGTCGGCGTGCGGTACGTGGTCGTCAGCAGCGGGTTGCCGGAGGCGTCTTCACCCGATTCCGACACGGTCGTCACGGCGTCCGCGTTGAACACGTTGAAGATGTCGGCCTGGAAGCGCAGCTTGCCGTCGGCGAACGACGGACGGTAGGCCACGTTCAGGTCGAGCGTACGCTGCCAGTCGGTGCGGCCGACCGAGCCACGCGGCACGATGGTCGTGCCGTTGTCGCCGTTGCCGTCGCCCTGGTTGCTCGTCGGACCCGGATCGCACGAGAAGTACGAGTTCGCGTAGTGCGAGGTGTTCGAACCGCCCAGGAAGCCGAAGCAGTTGATCGGACGACCCGACTGCACGAGCACGTTGCCGCCGACCGACCACTCGTCGGTGATCGAGTAGTTGCCGAACAGCTTCAGGCTGTGACGACGGTCGTTCGGCAGGTCGCCGTACGAACCGATGGTCAGTTCCGGATAGTCGAAGTCCTGGGTCGTGCCGGTGTCGTCCTGGCCGATATCCGACTTCACGCCGCCTTCGGTGTTGCCGTAGGAGTGGGCGATGGTCCAGGAACCCTGCAGGAAGAAGTTGTCCCACGAACCTTCGGCGAAGAACTCGATCGCGTTGTACTTGCGGATCGCTTCCGGACCGAGCTGGTCGGCGGTCAGGTGCACCGCTTCCAGCGTGCCGTCACCGTCGAGGTCCATGTTGAAGGTCGCGTCCTGACCCGGGTTGTACAGATGGCAGAAGGCGAAGCCCGGGTTGTAGGCGTGGACCTGGCCATCCGGCGTTTCCGGAACGTAGCTGAACGGATCGTCGACGCCGAAGCCGTTGTCGGCCGCCCACTCGAGGATCGGACGGTAGTCGCACTGGTCGTCGATCGCGCGCTTCAGGTTGCGATGGATGCCGCGGATACCGCCGGTGAGGGCGTCGGTGATCTGCGTCTGGAAGCCGATGATGTACTCGTCCTGATACATCGGATCGAGGTCGGCGTCGGCGATGGTCCGCGGATCCTTGGCCACGCCGAACTCGTTGTTCAGGTAGCGCACTTCACGGCCGGTCAGGGCTTCCGTGACGTCCGTCAGGCCGGTCGGAGCACCCGTCACCGGGTCAACGCCGGTGAAGATGTAGTACTGCTCCGAGAACAGCGAGCGCGACGCGCCGCGGACGGCGACGGTGGCGTTCAGCGGCAGGGCGTAACGACCGGCGTTACCGAAGACCTTGAAGGTCGAGTCGCCGTTCACGTCCCACGAGAAGCCGAGGCGCGGGGCGATCTGGTTGTCGATCTTGACGAAGGTGTCGCCGTCGCCGTTCAGGTTCTCGAAGCTGTCCCAACGCAGGCCGCCGTACAGCTTGAAGTTGTCGGTCAGCTGCCAGTTGTCTTCGATGTAGAACGCCTGCGAATCGACGCCGACGCCGGCGCCGCTCTGGAACACGCGCTTGCGGACGATGTCTTCGCGGCCGGCGTAGCGGCCATAACGCCACACCGCGGCGCCCGAGTACGACTCGGCGTCGAAGCTGCGGAACTCATCCCACTCGTAGCCGAAGCGGACCAGGTGATCGCCGAGCGCCCACTCGCCGTCGATACGGGCGCTGTCGCGCTCGTCGTTGGCAAGGCTGGTGCCGATGACGCTGGCCAGCGAGCAGCCGCTGATCGGGGCATTCGTGCCGGCAACCACGCTCGGACGCGCGTCGACGATGACCGGGCAACCCGAGACCGGCGAACCGACCTGACCGAAGTACTCGTTGCGCAGGCCACCCGCGGTGACGCTGTAGTTCGAGCGGCTGGCTTCGCCATGGCCGTACAGGGCCGACAGGGTGAAGTTGTCGGTCAGGTAGCCGGTGTAACGCAGGATGGCGGTGTCGCCGCCGCGCTCGTCGTACTCGGTGCCGAGGTAGGCGCCGCGTTCGGTGCGGTTGGCACCGGTGCTGCGGTAGTAGTCGGTCTCGAAGTCGCGGCTGTCGGACATGCCGGTCAGCTCGACCAGGTGGTTGTCGCTGATGTTCCAGTCCAGCTTGACCAGCCAGTTCGGCGATTCGCTGCTCTGGGTGGTGTTCTGCGGCGTGCCGGTGCGGCTGCCGAAGAAGGTGCTGTTGTCGGTGTCACCGTACTGCACCAGGGCATAGGCGAACAGACGGTCCTGGATCAGCGCGCCGCTGGCCCAGATGGCCGTGGTCAGCTCGTCGGAGGCTTCGTCGTTGCTGTTGTCGCTGAGCAGGGTGCCGTTGTTCAGGTACACGTCCGGACGGTCGCCTTCCAGCGAGTTCGGGGTGTAGAACACGTTCGCACCGGCCTGGAACTCGTTCGAACCGCGCTTGGTCACCAGGTTGATGACGCCGCCGGTCGAGCGGCCGAACTCGGCGCCGTAGCCGCCGGTCTTGACCTGCTGTTCCTGGATCGCTTCGAACGGCACCTGGCCGAAGTTCAGCGACTTGAACGAGTTGGTGATGTTGAAGCCGTTGACGTAGTAGGCGTTTTCCGACACCGACGAACCGCCGAACGAAGCCAGGTTGCCGAACGCGGCGTCGCCACGCACGGTGCCCGGAGCGAGCAGCGCGACGTTGGTGATGTTGCGGGCGACCGGGATCTTGGCGATCTGTTCGCTGGTCAGGATCGTGGTCGACTCGACCGACGAGATGTCGATCGGGTTGATCGCGCTGCCGGTGACTTCGACCACGCCGAGCGTGCTGGCGTCGGCGAACGAAGCGGCGGTACCGGTACCGATGTTGACCGTCACTTCACGCGACTGGCCGTTATAGGTGACCTTGTACTTGCCCGGAGCCAGCGCCGAGGCGCGGTAGTTGCCGTCGGCATCCACCGCGATTTCGCGCTTCTGACCGGTGCCGAGGTTCTCGACGGTGACGGCACCGCCACCCGAGACCTGACCGAACACATAGCCGGTCGTGTTGGACTGCGCGAAAACCGCACCGCTGGTCGCGACGGCGATCGCGACTGCCAGCGCGGAGCGCTTGAATTGATTGCGTTGAATCACTTGGAAACCTCCAATTAGGGTTAGCCCTCGGCACCGCAGACGCGTCGAGTCCACGGCACCACGCCGCTGCTATTGCAACGTGACGGCGACGTTATCATGGCCGTTAAAAATCTGTAAATATGACCTCGCCGACTGTTGCGATGCAGCAAAAACAACAGATTTGTTGTTATTGCGCAACAGCGATCTCCCTCCAACGGGCACATCGAGCCCGGCGTCCGAGGCTTTGGATCGCCCGGTTTTCGCCCCGGGCCGACGGGCATCGAATCGATAACATCGCCGTCTTTCCGCTGAGGAACCGAGAACCGCCATGTCGTTCCTGACCTCCGACCACGCGCCCTGGGCCGTCCTGAAGTTCGGCGGCACCAGCGTCGCCACGGCGCCGCGCTGGCGCACCATCGCCGATCTGGCGCGCGCGCGCGTCGAGGCCGGTTTCCGGACCGTGGTCGTGGTGTCGGCGGTGTCCGGGCTGACCAATCGCCTGCAGTCCCTGATCGATCGCGACCTGTCGACCGCCGAACTGACGGCGGAAACGGAGGCGATCCGCGCCCAGCACCTGCAGCTGATCGCCGAACTCGGCCTGTCGCCGCCGGCCGCGCCCCTGGGCTGGCTGGACCGTCTCGCGGCCCTGGCGCAGCAGGCGCCGCAGCGTCGCCGCGACTTCCGCTGGCAGGCCGAACTGTTGTCGATGGGCGAACTGATCTCGAGTTCGCTCGGCGCCGCCTACCTCGCCGCGACCGGCCTGCGCTGCGGCTGGCTCGACGCGCGGCAATGGCTGAAGGCCGAGCCGCGCCCGAACCAGAGCGACTGGGCACGCTGGCTGTCGGTGTCCTGCGCGACGAAAGGCGATCCGGCGCGTGTGAGCGAACTCGCGGCGCAGGCCGACTGCTTCGTCGCACCCGGCTTCATGGGCAGCGACGCCGACGGCGCCACCTGCATCCTCGGCCGCGGCGGATCGGACACCTCGGCGGCCTACCTGGGCGCCCTGCTCGGTGCCGAGCGCGTCGAGATCTGGACCGACGTCGCCGGCATGTTTTCGGCCGATCCGCGCCAGGTGCCGAAGGCGCGCCTGCTCTCGCGCATCGACTATGCCGAGGCGCAGGAGATCGCGACCACCGGCGGCAAGGTCCTGCATCCGCGCTGCATCGGCCCGGTGCGCGAGGCCGGCGTGCCGATGTGGATCAAGGACACCCAGCGTCCGGAACTCGACGGCACCGTGATCGGCGACGAGGTCGCGCGCGACGTCTTGTCGGTCAAGGCGATCAGTTCGCGGCGCGGCATCATGCTGGTGTCGATGGAAACCGTCGGCATGTGGCAGCAGGTCGGCTTCCTGGCCGACGTGTTCGCGCAGTTCAAGAAGCACGGGCTCTCGGTCGACATGATCGGTTCGTCGGAAACCAACGTGACGATCTCGCTGGACCCGACCGAGAACCTGGTCAACTCGAACGTGCTGGAAGCGCTGTGCGCCGACCTCGCCGGCGTCTGTCGCGTCAAGGTGATCGGCCCGTGCACGGCGATCTCCCTGGTCGGGCGCGGCATCCGCTCCCTGCTCGGCAAGCTCGGACCGGTCTGGAACGTGTTCGGCGCCATGCCGATCCACCTCATCTCGCAGAGCTCGAACGACCTCAACCTCACCTTCGTCGTCGACGAGGCGCGCGCCGACGGCCTGGTGCCGCGCATCCACGAGGCGCTGGTCAAGGGCGGCGCGCTGCGCGCCGACGACCGCCGCGTGTTCGGACCGAGCTGGTCCGAGCTGTACCGGTCGGCACCGCCGGTACGCCCGGAATGGTGGCGCGCCCGGCACGCGGACCTGCTGCGCCTGGCCGAGGAACGCTCGCCGCGCTATGTCTACCACCGCGACACGATCCGCGAACGCGCCGCCGAGCTGCGCGCGATCGCCGCGGTCGACCGCTGGTTCTACGCGACCAAGGCGAATGCGCATCCGGCCGTGTTGCGCACCATCGTCGAGGCCGGGTTCGACCTCGAATGCGTGTCGCCGGGCGAGATCGACCATGCCCGCGCCGCCTGCCCGGACGCGCGCCTGCTGTTCACGCCGAACCTGGCGCGTCGCGAGGACTACCTGCGTGTCGCCGACAGCGGCGCGCTGCTGACGATCGAGCGGCTGGACAGCTTCGCCGAACTCGCGGCCGAGCTGCCCGGGCGCGACGTCTCGCTGCGCATCGACCTCGGCAGCGGCCACGGCCACCACGACAAGGTCCGCACCGGCGGCGCCAAGTCGAAGTTCGGCATCGGCGTCGACCAGCTCGGCGAGGCGGCACGGCTGGCGCGTGACCATGGCCTGCGCATCGCCGTGCTGCATGCGCATCTCGGCTCCGGCATCCTCGATGCCGCGCACTTCGGCCGCGTCTACCAGGAGCTGCTGGCGCTGGCCGAGCAGGTGCCGAGCGTGCGCGCACTCAACATCGGCGGCGGCTTCGGCATCGCCGCGCATCCGGACGACAGCGCGCTCGACCTCGCCCGCGTCGGCGAACTGCTGGCGACGATCAAGCAGGCGCATCCACACTACGAACTGTGGATGGAACCGGGGCGTTACCTGGTCGCCGAAGCCGGCGTGCTGCTGGCGCGCGTCAATGCGATCAAGCAGAAGTACGGCCGCAGCTTCGTCGGGCTGGATGCCGGCATGCACAACCTGCTGCGTCCGGCCCTGTACGACGCCCATCATCCGATCCTGAACCTGACTCGCCTGGACGAACCGGACGCGATCCGCGCCGACATCGTCGGCCCGATCTGCGAAAGCTCGGACGTGCTCGGCGGCGAACGCGAGCTGCCCGCCACCGCGCCCGGCGACGTCTTCCTGATCGCCCAGGCCGGCGCCTACGGCGCGGTCATGGCCTCGAACTACAACCGTCGCGCCGCCGCCGACGAGGTGCTGCTGTGAATCCGATCGAACACCCGCGCGCTGCGCAGACTTTCCACTTCGTGCGCGCCGACTATGACGCCGCGACGGCCCGCGCCGCACTCGTTTACCGCTTCGACGACGGCCCGGAGCTGGTCGAAACGATCCGCTTCGCCGAAGCCGCGCTGGCGATCCCCGAAGGCCGCGAAGCCGCCTTCGCCGCGGCGCTGCGCCTGCTGCACCTGATCGCCGGCATCAGCTACTACAAGGCGGCGGTGCCGGAGCGCATCGCCGTCGCGGGCGTGCCGCTCGACGCCGCTTTCGCGCACCTGCTCGACGACATCTACCTGCATGGTCTCGGCGAATTCGCGCATCGCAACGGCCTCGACCTGCGCGGTCGCATCCGTTTCCCGCACGACGCCCACGCAGCGGCGGCCGCACCACGCCTCGGCCTGCCGCGCCGCACCCTGGTGCCGATCGGCGGCGGCAAGGATTCGCTGGTCACGGTCGAGCTGCTGCGCGCCGCGCGCGAACCGATGACCGCGACCTGGGTCGGACGCTCGCCGCTGATCGCCGCCTGCGTCGAACGCAGCGGCTTGCCGGCGCTGAACATCGACCGCCAGATTTCGCCGCTGCTGTTCGAGATGAACCGCCATGGCGCCTGGAACGGCCACATCCCGGTCACCGCCATCAACTCGGCCATCCTCGTCTGCGCCGCGGTCCTGCACGGCTTCGATGCCATCGCCTTCTCGAACGAGCGCTCGGCCTCGAGCGCGAACCTGGTGCACGACGGCTTCGCGGTGAACCACCAGTGGAGCAAGGGCATCGACTTCGAGCGCGCCTTCCGCACCCACGTCGCGACCCGCGTCGCCGCCGACCTCGACTATTTCTCGGCGCTGCGGCCGCTGTCCGAGCTCGCGGTCACGCGCCTGTTCGCGCCGCTGGCGCAGTATCACGACGTGTTTTCGAGCTGCAATCGCAACTTCCGCATCCTCGGCGACCAGCCGGCCGAGCGCTGGTGCGGACACTGCCCGAAATGCCATTTCGTGTTCCTGGCGCTGAGCCCGTTCCTGCCGAAGACGCGTCTGGTCGCGATCTTCGGCCGCAACCTGCTCGACGACGGCGCGCTCGCCGCCGACTTCGACGCCCTGCTCGAAGTCGGCGCACACAAACCTTTCGAATGCGTCGGCGAAGGGCGCGAATCGCGCGCCGCGCTCGCGGCGCTCGCGGAGCGCGCGGAATGGCGCGAGGACGCGCTGGTGGCGCGTTTCCGCGAACGCATCCTGCCGATGCTGGAGGGGCGCGACCTCGATCTCGCCGCACTGACCACGGCCGACGGCCCGCACTTCCTGCCGCCGCGGCTGGCGCGGATCTTCGATGCGCTTCGCTGACCTCGCCGGCCGCCGCGTCGCCGTGCTCGGCTTCGGCGCCGAAGGCCGCGCCGCCTGCCGCGCGTTCCGGCGCCACCGGCCGACGCAGGCGCTGCATCTGTTCTGCAGCGCGGCCGAGGCCGATGACGCACGCGCGCTGGGCGACGCCGACCTCGCGATCGACCCGCCACCGGCCACGGCCGCAGCGCTGAAGGCCTTCGATGTCGTGATCAAGTCGCCGGGCGTATCGCCGTACAAACCGCCAGTCTCCGACGCGCTGGCGGCCGGCGTGTGTTTCACCTCGGGCAGCGCGCTGTGGTTCGCCGCACACCCGGCCGCGAACACGACCGCGGTGACCGGCACCAAGGGCAAGAGCACGACCACCGCGCTCGTCGCCCCCCTGCTGCGCGGCGGCGGCCACCGCACCGCACTCGCCGGCAACATCGGCCTGCCCCTGCTCGACCTGCCGGATGACCGCGATGTCGCCGCGCACGTGATCGAACTGTCGAGCTTCCAGACCCACGACTTCGCCGCCAGCCCGCGCGTGGCGCTGATCACCAACCTGATCGAGGAGCACCTCGACTGGCATGGCGACGGCGCACGCTACGTCGCCGACAAGCTGCGCATCCTCGGCGAGCGCAGCCGCACCATCGCCGTGCTGAATGCCGAGGACCCCACGCTTTCCGGGCTGGAAACGACCGGCGACGTGCGCTGGTTCGGCACCGCGTCCGGCTGGCATCTGGATGCGACCCACGTCTGCCGCGGCAACGAACGCGTGCTCGCGATGCACGACGTGCCGCTGCCCGGACGTCACAACGTGCTGAACCTGTGCGGCGCACTCGCCGCGATCGAGGCGGCCGGCTTCGATGCGCGCGTGCTGGCGCAGCATGCGGCGCGCTTCAAGCCGCTGCCGCACCGGCTGCAGACCTTGGGCGAAGCCGGTGGCCTGCGTTACGT
>CALMWD010000123.1 GCA_937873105.1 uncultured Rhodanobacteraceae bacterium | reverse complement strand
TCGGCCGCCTCGTCGCGGGCTGGATGGCACTCGGTCCGCGCCGGCTGTTCCTGAGTTTCCCGCTCCTGCTGCTGCCGGGCTTCCTCGGCACGCTGGCGCCGCATCCGGCGCCCGAAAGTGTTCTGCCGCAGTTCTGGGCGGTGGCGCTGTACGGCCCGTTCTTCGCGCTCGGCCTCGGCCTGCACGGACGGCTGGACTGGCTGGTGCCGTTGCGCGCCTGGGTGTGGCCGGCGCTGATCGCCTGCGTGCTGCTCTACGCGCTGTTCCTGATGCGCCTCGGGACCGACCTGCGCGCGAATCCGATGGCCACCGCGTCCTGGCCGCTGGCGACGCTCGAAGCCCTGATCGCCGGCTGGGGCACCCTGGCCTGCCTGGTCGGCGGCCTGCACGGGTTCAAGCGCGCGCGGCCGTGGATGGGTTATCTCGCCCGCAGTGCGTATTGGGTCTACCTGATCCATCTGCCGATCCTGTTCGCGCTGCAATACGCGCTGCTCGACATCGCCCTGCCCTGGCCCTGGAAATTCCTGATCGGTCTCGGCGCCACCCTGCTGTTGTGCCTGGGCAGCTACGAGGCGCTGGTGCGCCGCACGGCGCTGCGCCGCTGGGTCGGCTGAGGGCGACGACGCTCAGTCGATGCCGCGGCTGCGATACCGCACGCGATGGCCCTGTGGCTCGCGGGCGATGCGGCTGTAGTAGCGGAACGGGATGCCGTCGAGCACGACCAGGGCTTCGGCCTGGAACTGGTCGCTGCCGACGGCGACCTGGACCGGGCCGCCGTCGAGCACCAGGCCGAGCTGCTGCAACTTCGCGACGAAGGCATCGATCGAGGTCATGCGCGCGCGGCCTTCGTCGTTGAGCTGGCGCGCCCGCGCCTCGTCGAGGTGCTCGACCAGGCTCATCAGCACGGCCGGGGTCGCGGTATTGAGGTTGATCGGGCTCTCCGCCGGATGGGCGCAGACCTGCGCTTCGAGCACGCGGTACGTCTCGTCGTCGACGCCGCGCACCAGGCGCAGCTCGGACACATGCGCGAAGGCCTGGTTCGCGGCGCGGCGCGGCGGGTTCGCCAGCAGGTAGGCCATGTCCTCGGCGCCGCGCGGCGCCGGCTCGCCGTCGCCGTCGGCGTAGTCGACGACGGCATCGGCCAGGTCCGGCGCCAGCTTCAGCGCGCGCAGCAGCCGCTCGAAACGCCGCCGCGCGATCGGATCCTCGACCCCGTTCGCGACCAGATGATTGAGGTTGAAGCAGCCATTGCGCTCGCGCAGGCGGCCGGTGAGCTTGCCGCCCGGGACGTCGAAGGGCGGCAGCGGGCGCGCCCACAGGTCGCTGTTCGAATCGACGCCGGGCTCCTCGTTGTGGTCGCGGCGCAGGCCGTCCAGGGCCCAGGTCTCGAGCCCGCGCGCATAGGCATAGGCCTGCTGCTCGCGCATCAGGTTGCGGGTGCGCGCGAAGGCGAGATCGGTGGTGTCGATCAGGCTGGCGACGATCAGGGTCGCCAACGCGACCAGCAGGACCGCCACGACCAGGGCCACGCCGCGCTGGCGTCTCATGGCGGCGCCCCTTCCGGCCGCGGCGGCGCCTCGTCGACCTCGGGCAGGTCCACGAGGCGCAGCAGGGTGCCCATGTCCTCGGTCTCGATGCTGAATTCGACCGCGCGCGGCAACCCCCGCAGCG
>CALMWD010000122.1 GCA_937873105.1 uncultured Rhodanobacteraceae bacterium | reverse complement strand
CCCTCGAATCGCGCCGCACCACGCCGACCGCGCCGGGCGCGGCGGCGGCGGGCGCCGGCGCCGGCGCGGCGGCGACCAGCACGCCGTGGGTCCAGTCGCGCGCCTCGAACACGAGCGGCACCAGCGACTCGCGCCGGCCGCCGAAGACGATGGCCGAAATCGGCACGCCGCGCGCCTCCTCGGCCTTGGGCGTCCAGCTCGGACAACGCCTGGCCGAGACCGTGAAGCGCGAATTCGGATGCGCGGCCGGACCGCTGCCCGGCACGTAGTCCTGGCCCTTCCAGTCCTTGGCCGGCACGCGCTCGTCCAGGCCTTCCCACCAGGGCTGGTGGTCCGCGGTGACCGCGACATTGGTGAAGATCGCCTCGCGATTCAACATCGCCAGGGCATTGGCATTGGTCTTGGCGCTGGTGCCCGGCGCGACGCCGAAGAAGCCGGCTTCCGGATTGATCGCCCACAGGCGGCCGTCCTCGCCCGGCGACATCCAGCAGATGTCGTCGCCCACGGTCCAGACCTTCCAGCCAGCCTGGCGATAACCTTCCGGCGGGATCAGCATGGCGAAGTTGGTCTTGCCGCAGGCCGACGGGAACGCGGCGGCGACGTAATGCGTCTGCCCCTGCGGATTCTCGATGCCGACGATCAGCATGTGTTCGGCCAGCCAGCCTTCCTTGCGCGCCTGCCAGGAGCCGATGCGCAGGGCGTGGCACTTCTTGCCGAGCAGGGCGTTGCCGCCGTAGCCGGAACCGATCGACTTGATCGTCAGTTCCTCGGGGAAATGCATGATGAAACGGCGCGTCGGGTCGAGGTCGCCGGTCGAATGCAGGCCCTTGACGAACTGGCCTTCGCGCTCGATGCGCGCCAGCGCGGCGCTGCCCATGCGGGTCATCAGGCGCATGTTCGCGACCACGTAGGGCGAGTCGGTGATCTCGACGCCGCAGCGCGCGATCGGCGAGTCGATCGGCCCCATGCAATAGGGCACGACGTAGAGCGTGCGGCCCTTCATGCAGCCCGCGAACAGCGCATCGATCTCGGCGTGGGCCTCGGTCGGGTGCATCCAGTGGTTGTTCGGGCCGGCATCGTCCTGGTGCTTCGTGCAGACGAAGGTCAGGTGTTCGACGCGCGCCACGTCGGACGGATGGGAGCGATGCAGGTAGCAGTCCGGGTGCGATTCCGGATTCAGCGCGAGCAGATCGCCGCGGTCGAGCATGAGCTGGAGCAATGCCGCGTTTTCCTCGTCGCTGCCGTCGCACCAGTGGATCCGGTCGGGTTGCGTCAGCGCAGCTACCGATTGGACCCAATCGTTCAGGGCCGCAAGTTTGGACGTCATGGCGAATGCTCCGTGCCCGGTCGGGCCAGAAAGGAAATGGGGGAGGCGCGCAGGCTAACCGTCGATATCCCACAGAGCAAGACAACAAGATTCATTCTCGATTGTAAATGCGATTTATTCTCAATAACATCGCCGCATTCCCCGTTTCTGCAAGGACTTTCCGATGAACAAGCCGCTTCCTTCCCTGCTGGCCGTCGCCGTCGCGACCGCCTTGTGCTCGGCCGCTCCGGGCGTCGCCGCCGACGATGCCGGCAAACCCCACCGCCTGACGCGCACCGAGGTGGCCGGCGAAGCCCAGCCTGACCCGCGGTATCCGCAGATCGCCAAGGAGGTCCAGGACGGCAAGGTGCTGGCCGGCAAGAAGTCGACCGAGGTCCGGCTCGACGAACAGCCGGCGATCGCCAACAACGAACTGCGCCAGACCTTCGTGCGCGTGCCCGGCCTGCTCGTGTCCGAGCAGCAGATCCCGAGCCATTTCAACGTCAACTACCGCGGGCTCGGCGATCCGCACGAATCCGAGTTCGTGATGTTCTTCGAGGACGGCATGCCCCTGGCCAGCGGCTGGTTCGGCTATCCGACCCTGTATTACCTGCCGCCGACCGAGCGCCTGGAGCGCGTGCAGTTCGTGCGCGGCGGCTCGTCCCTGCTCTACGGCCCGCAGCCGGGCCCCGCGGTCAATCTGGTCCCCCGCACGCCGCTGGCCGACGCCGACTTCTCGGCGCGCTCGCGCCACATCGGCGGCAGCGACGGCCTGTACGCGACCTACAACGAAATCCGCGGCAGCGCGGGCGACTTCGGCTACAGCGTCGAGATCGACCATCGCGAGTTCGACGGCACGCGCGTCAACTCGGACTCGGACGTCGACGGCGCCGCGGTCGCGCTGTACTGGCGCGAAAGCGACAGCGCCCACTGGCGCCTCGACCTGAACCACTACGAGAGCGAGAGCGGCGAAGCCGGCCGGCTGCCGACGCCGTTGTACGAAGCCGACCCGACGCTGACGACGACGCCGTACAACCGCATCTGGATCGAACGCCAGTCGCTGGCCCTGTCCACGCACCGCGAACTCGGCGACGGCTACACGCTCGACGCCAAGCTCTGGCATGCCCAGCTCGACCGCGACAGCCGCCGCGTCAACGCCGTCTTCCTGCCCGGCCAGCTGCCGCCGAACCTGCGCTCGAACTTCGACCACCAGGATTTCTCGAGCACCGGCCTGGACGCACGCGTGAGCCGCGACTTCGGCAGCAACCACACGCTGACCTTCGGAACCACGGCCTACACCGAAGACAGCCCGCGCTGGCAGCGCTCGAACACCCTGCTCGATGCCGACAGCGGCAACATCCTGCGTTATGCCCAGGAGCGCGGCACCGACTACGTCTCGCTGTTCGCCGAATCGATCTTCCGCTTCGAGCGCTGGAGCCTGATCCCGGCCCTGCGCGTCGAGTCGCTGGCGCTCGACATCGACGAGACGAAGGTGTCGGGCACGGTACTGCGCGACGCCATCGACGAGCGTTTCCACCACCTCGTGCCGCTGGCCGCGCTCGGCGCCACCTACGACTTCCCGGACCACGGCCTGCAGGCCTACGGCAACCTGTCCCAGGGTTATCGCCCGATGCGCTACGACGACGTCGGCAACCCGACCTCGAACCTGGCCGACGGCAACGACCCGGATCCGTCCAGGACGCTGAGCGCCGAGATCGGCTTGCGCGGTTCGCCGACCGACGGGCTGTTCTTCGACCTGAGCCTGTTCCGCATCGACTTCAACAACAAGATCGAGCAGATCCAGATCTCGCCGAGCGAAGTCGAGCGCGTGAATTCGGGCGACGCCACCCACCAGGGCGTCGAGCTGGCGGCCGAATACGATTTCTTCGCCGGCCGCGGCGGCGAACACCTGACCGCGTTCGCATCGCTGTCCCTGCTCGACGCCGAGATCACCGAATCGGTCGCGCCGGATCTGGTCGGCAACACCCCCGCCTACGCGCCCGACCATGTCGCCAAGCTCGGGCTGATCTGGCGCGGCTTCGACGAACGCGTGAAGCTCGGCCTCACCGGCACCTTCGTCGACGATCAATTCTGGCGCGATGCCAACACCGCCACCGGCAACGTCGTGACCTTCGTGGCCGCGGAGATCCCCTCGTCCCAGGTGTTCGATCTCAGCGCCGAATGGAAGCTCAACGCGCACGTGCGCCTGATCGGCGGCGTCAACAACCTCACCGACGAGACCTACACCTCGCGCGTGCGCAGCGACGGCGTCGAACCCGCCGCCGAGCGCCACGCCTGGTTCGGCCTGGAACTGGGGCTGTAAGCCTCAGCCGCCGATCCTGAGCGAGACCATGAAGGCCCGGCCCGATTGCGTCGCGAGATCGATCTCGCGCGCATCGGGCGCGATGCCGCGCACCGAACTCCACTGCCAGTAGCGGCGGTCGCCGAGGTTGCTGATGCCGGCGTCGACGCGCCACAGCGCGTTCGGCGCGTAATGCCAGAACAGGTCGACGACGCCGTAGCCGGCCGGCTTGAACACGGCCCCGCGCGACGCGTCGACCTCGTCCTTGGCCGCGGCGAATCGACCGAGCAACTCGACGCGATGGCGCCCGTCGGCGCTGTCACGGGCGAGGCCCAGCACGAGGCGCGCCGGCTCGACCGAGTTCAGCGGCAAGTCGCGCTGGGTGTCCTCGCCATCCGACCAGCTCGCCGACACGGTGGCGCTGTAGGCATCAAGCCCCCAGGGCGCGAGACTGGCATTGCCGTTGAGCTCGACGCCGCGGATGCGCGCGCGGTCGCGGTTCTGCGACTGGAACACGAGCAGCCCGGACTGCGGATCGCGACCGAGGTTGACGCGCGATTCGATCAGGTCGCGATAGCGGTTGTCGTACAGCGCGATCTCGCCGCCCGCGTGTTCGCCCGACCAGCGCGCGCCGACTTCGAAGCCGTGGCTGCGCTCGGGACGCAGGTCCGGGTTCGGGATGGCGCTGTAGCCGAAGGCCGGGATGTTCAGGCCGAGGTTCACGTCCGAGAACGGCGGCGCCCGGAAACCGCGTGCGTACTGGGCGAACAGGCTCAGCGATTCGCTGGCCGCGTAGCGCAGGCCGAGCTTGGGCGTCAGGCTGTCTTCCTCGCTGTCGACCACGGCCGTGGCCGGGTTGTCGGCCAGCCACATCGCATCCGGATCGGCATCGGTGCGGAAACGGTCGTAGCGCAGCGCCGGGATCAGGAACCAGCGCTCGCCCAGGCCGATCTCGTCCTGTGCATACAGGCCGATCTCCTGCACCGTCGAATTCGGGAAGTCGCGCACCGGCATGCGTTCGCCGAGCAGCACCGGCGTGCTGGCTCCGGTGGCGAGATTGATCTCGACGCCGTCGCGCGATTCCTCGATCGTGGTGCGGGCGTAGTCGAAGCCGAGCACGTAGCGATGCGTCCATCCGCCCCACTGGCGCTCGCCGGCGACCAGGCCTTCGAGCCCGGTCTGGCGCGTATCGAAGGCGAAGTCGCGGATGCGCCGCGTCGCCGCCGCCGTCGGCGTGGCGCCGCGGCGGTCCTGCACGGTGTTCTGGTCGATCCCGGAACGCTGCAGGTAGCCGAGCAGGTTCCACTGGTCGAAGCCGGCGCCGACGCCCTCGCCGCTCCAGGCCAGCGAGATGCGTTCGCGCGACTCGCGGGCGTCGGCCTGCATCGCGGTCGTCGTCGCGTACTGGCCGGGGCCGGCGACCAGTGAATTCACGTCGGTCCGAACCTCGGCGCGGTAGGCGTCGAGGCCGAGGCTGAGCCGTCCCGGCAACAGTTCCTCGTTGAGCAGCTTGGCCAGCAGGAAGCGTTCGCGGCCCTCGGCCGGGTTCGCGGCCAGGCCGCCTGTGCGCGGCATCGTGTCGCGTTCGTGCTCGCGTCGCTCGTTGGCGTTGACCAGCAGCTGCCAGTCGCCGGCCGCGGCCGCGGTCGAGGCGCCGAAGGCGGTGGAATCGTCGCGGCTGTCGTGGGTCAGGCGGGTGCCGACGAACCAGTCGCCCTCGCCTTCCGCGAGCAGGTCGGCGGGATCGCGCGTGCGCATCGCGACCACGCCGGCGAGCGCATCGGATCCGTAGAGGCTGGAGGCCGGACCGCGCAGGAATTCGACGCGCTCCAGCAGTTCGGGATCGACCAGGTTGCGTCCCGCGCGCGAGAAGCTGCCGACCGCGAAGCCGTCGCCGAGCGGCACGCCATCCAGTTCGACCGCGACGCGATTGCCTTCGAGGCCGCGGATCGCGAAGCCTTGGGTGCCGAAGCGGCTGGCGTCCTCGTTGACCGCGAGCGTGGCGTCGTAGCGCGCCAGGTCACGGATGTCGCGGATCAGGCGGGTTTCGATCTGGCCGCGCTCGATCAGGGCGACCGAGCCGGCGATTTCGCCGACCGGCTGTTCGACGCGACTGGCGACGACGACGACCTGTTCCAGCGGCTTGGCGGATTCCTCGGCAGGCGCCGCGGCAAGGGCCGCCAGCGGCAGCAGGGACAAGGCAATGGCAAGACTCAGGGGATCACGACGCATGGCACGACTCCAATGGACATGGGCGCAGCTTCGTGACTGCGCAGGGACGCGACCTTGACCTTCATCAAGCGGCGCGCCGACGCGAATTGCGCTGGATCAAGCCGGACGCGATCCGCCGGTTCGCCACGGCGGGTCCGATTAGACTACGATCCGGGACCATTGACACACGGACGAGGTCGACATGCACCGTTTCTGCGGCCTGCCACATCGCCTTGCCGCGATCTCCCGCGCGCCCCGTTCCGCCGGCGCGACGTCGTCTTCCGATCCGCCTTCGCCCGCCCCCGAAACCGCTTGACCTAGGTCATGGAGCAATTCGCGGCCAGGGAACAGGCTGCGCCCATGCAGCGGCACCGCTGCCCAGCGTTACCAAGAAGAGGAGATCGTCATGCGTCACCCGAAAACACTGCTGTGGTTCGCGCTGCTCGCCAGCGGCGCGGTCGCGGCCGACGACGTCGCCAACGAGCGCATTCCCAAACAGGGGCTCGATGTCGGCAAGGCCGCCTATCTCGCCAACTGTGCCGCCTGCCATCAGCCGGAAGGCCAGGGCATGGCCGGCGCCTTCCCGCCGCTCGCCGGCTCGGACTTCCTGACCAAGAACGACAAGCAGGCCGTGATCGCCTCGATCCTCAAGGGCATCACCGGCGAGATCACCGTGAACGGCCAGAAGTTCAACGGCGTGATGCCGGCGATGAGCCACCTGAGCGACGCCGATGTCGCCAGCATCGTCACCTACATCTACGCCAGCTGGGGCAACACCGGCGGCACGGTCTCGACCAAGGACGTCGCCACGGCCCGCAAGTCGCTCGCGGTCAGCACCGATCCGGCCCAGGGCGAGAAGCACGTCGGCACCAAGGTCGCCGAACAGGGCTACCAGGGTGCGCCGTCGACGGTGAAGTCCGCCGACGTCAAGATGATCGTCAGCCCGGGCGCGCCTTCGCTGTCCGAAACCGAGTTCAAGCGCGCGACCGAGATCTTCTTCGAGCGCTGCGCCGGCTGCCACGGCGTGCTGCGCAAGGGCGCGACCGGCAAGCCGCTGACGCCGGACATCACCCGCGCCAAGGGCACCGACTACCTGAAGGCGCTGATCAACTTCGGTTCGCCGGCCGGCATGCCGAACTGGGGCACCTCGGGCGAACTGACGGCCGCCGAAGTCGACATCATGGCGCGCTTCCTGCAGCACGACCCGCCGGCCCCGCCGGAGTGGGGCATGAAGGAAATGCGCGACTCCTGGAAGGTGCTGGTGCCGGAATCGGAACGCCCGACCCAGCCCATGCACAGCCGCAACATCGAGAACTTCTTCGTCGTCACCCTGCGTGATGCCGGCGAAGTCGCGATCATCGACGGCGACACCAAGGAAGTCATCAACACGCTGAAGACCGGCTATGCCGTGCACATCACGCGTCCGTCGCACTCCAAGCGTTATGCCTACACGATCGGCCGCGATGCCAAGATCGACCTGATCGACCTGTGGATGAACCCGCCGCAGATCGTCGCCGAGATCAAGATCGGCCTGGAAGCGCGCTCGGTCGAAACCTCGAAGTACAAGGGTTTCGAGGACAAGCTCGCGATCGCCGGCGCGTACTGGCCGCCGCAATACGTGATCATGGACGGCCCGACGCTGGAGCCGAAGAAGATCGTCTCGACCCGCGGCATGACGGTGGACACGCAGGAATACCATCCGGAACCGCGCGTGGCCGCGATCGTCGCCAGCCACGAGTTCCCGGAGTTCATCGTCAACGTCAAGGAAACCGGCCGCATCCTGCTGGTCAACTACGAGGACCTCGACAACCTGTCGGTGACGACGCTGGACGCCGCGCGCTTCCTGCATGACGGCGGCTGGGACTCGACGCATCGCTACTTCCTGACGGCCGCGAACCAGTCCGACAAGATCGCCGTGGTCGACTCGAAGGACCGCCAGATGGAAGCCCTGATCGACGTCGACAAGATCCCGCACCCGGGTCGCGGCGCGAACTTCAAGCATCCGAAGTTCGGTCCGGTCTGGGCGACGTCGGCGCTCGGCAACGAGAAGATCACGCTGATCGGCACCGATCCGGAAGGCCACAAGGACCATGCCTGGAAGGTGGTCGAAGTGCTGAAGGGACAGGGCGGCGGTTCGCTGTTCGTGAAGACGCACCCGAAGTCCACGCACCTCTACGTCGACACGCCGCTGCATCCGGATCCGAAGATCAGCCAGACCATCGCGGTGTTCGACATCAACAACCTCGCCGCCGGCTTCAAGGTGCTGCCGATCGCCGAGTGGGCCAAGCTCGGCCCGGGACCGAAGCGCATCGTGCAGCCCGAATACAACATGG
>CALMWD010000121.1 GCA_937873105.1 uncultured Rhodanobacteraceae bacterium | reverse complement strand
AGCTATCGGCTGCTGGCTTTGTCTCCGGAAATGACGGCCCGGCTGCACCGGATCGAGAACGCCGCCGACGGCATCTTCGTGCTCGATCGCGAATTCCGCACCGTCTATGCCAGCCCCTCGGCCCTGCGCCTGCTGGCGACGCGCCCGTCGCGCCTGATCGGCCTGCCGATCACCGGCTTCCTGCCGCCGGACGACGCCGAATCCCTGCGCAGCCTGCTGGCCGGGCTCGACGGCGACAGCGGTCGGCGCAGCGGCAAGCTGATGCTGCGCTTCGCCGCCGATCACGGCGGCCAGGCCTGGACCGAAACCACGGTCACCGACGAGCGCCATGATCCGAACTTGTCCGGCATCGTGCTGAACGTGCGCGACGTCAGCGAACACCATCGGCTCGAAGAGCAGATGCAGCACGAGGCGCTGCACGATGCGCTGACCCAGCTGCCGAACCGGGAGCTGTTCCTCGACCGCGTCGGCCGCGCCACCGCGCAGGCGCGCCGTGCCGGCCAGGCGGTGGCGGTCGCGGTCGTCGACCTCGACCAGTTCCGCCTGATCAACGACAGCCTCGGCCATGCCACCGGCGACCAGGTGATCGTGCTGGTCTCGGAGCGACTGAAGAGCAGCCTGCGCAGCGGCGACACGCTGGCGCGGCTCGGCGCCGACGAATTCGCCCTGATGCTCGACGACGTCGGCGAACCCGCGGTCCTCAATGCGCGCCTCGAGCGCGTGCTCGCGAGCTTCGAGGGGCCGTTCCGCATCGGTCGGCACAGCCTGCGCCTGAGCGCCGGCATCGGCGTCGCGGTGGCGCGCGACGGCGTCAGCGCCGCCGACCTGCTGCGCGATGCCGATACCGCCGTGACCACGGCGAAGCAGGCCGGTCCGAACCGCTACCACATCTTCGCGCCCGAGCTGCACGCCCGCGTGGTCGAACGCCTGGCCTTGCAGGCGGCGGTGCCGGACGGCCTCGACAACGACCGCTTCGTCGTGCACCTGCAGCCGGTGGTCGGCCTCGTCGACGGTTATCCGATCGCGCTGCGCCCGCGACTGCGCTGGCGCGACCCGGCGAACGCGCCGTTCCCGATCGAACGCCTGGGCGGCGTCGGGCACGACGCCGACATCGCCTTCCGGCTGGGCGAATGGATCCTCGCGACCGCACAGCGCGAATACACGAGCCTGATGCGCTACCAGCCGGCCGCCGGGGCGTTGTCCCTGCTGATTCCGCTCGACAGCCGCCACCTGCAGCACGCCGGGCTGGTGCAGCGCGTGTCGGCCCTGCTCGAACAGATCGGCATGCCGGCGGTGAACCTGATGGTCGCGGTCAGCGAGGAGGCGCTCGGCGGCGACAGCGAACTGGCGCTGCGACCTCTGCGCCAGCTGCGCGGCATCGGCGTGCGCCTGGCGCTGGCGCGCTTCGGCGGTCGCGGCTCGTCGCTCGCGGCCTTGCACGAGCCGCTGTTCGACGCCCTGATCCTGTCGCGCAGCCTGAGCCAGAGCCTGACCCTGGGCGGGCGCGGCCAGACGCTCGTGCGCGGCGTGCTGGCCCTGTCCGAGGCGCTGGGCGCGCGTGCCATCGCCACCGGCGTCGACACGCCGGACATCCGCGACGCCCTGGCCGAGCTGGGTTGCCTGTATGGCATCGGCAGCGTGCTGGCGCCGCCGATGCCGCTCGAACACCTGCTGCCCTGGCTGGGCGGGCGCCTGTCCGAAGCCGAGCGCTGATCAGTCGATCCACCAGGCGAGCGCGAACACGCCGAACATCGTGAACACCACCGCGACCTTGACCGCGGCCCCGATCAGCAGGCCGATGGCGGCGCCGCCGCCGGCCTTGGCGGCACGCCCGAAGTTCTGGAACACCAGCCATTCCGCGCCGAGCGCGCCGAGGAAGGGGCCGAGGATCAGTCCCGGAATGCCGAAGAACAGGCCGACCACGGCCCCGACCGCGGCGCCGCCAAAGGCCCATCCGCTCGCGCCCGCGATGCGCGTACCGAACGCGCTGGCGACGATGTCGGCGAGCACCGCGATCAGGGTCAGCAGCGCCAGCAGCACGATCGTGAAGCCGCCGACGTGCACGAAGCCGTCGCTCCAGGCGGCGAGCAGCAGGCCGGCGAAGACCAGCGGCACGCCGGGCAGGGCGGGCAGCACCATGCCGGCCAGCCCGACCAGCACGAAGACCAGGGCGAATGCATATCCAATGGCTGGATCCATGAGCGACAATCCCGACGCTGCACATCGCAGCATCGTCGATGTATGCACGCATGAGCGCAAATCCAGTGATCGTCACGCATCGCGGCGGCTGCCATTGCGGACGGGTGCGCTTCGAAGTCGAGGCGCCCGACGAGATCGAGGCGCTGGACTGCAACTGCTCGATGTGCCGGCTGAGCGGCTTCCTGCACCTGATCGTGCCGAAGTCGGCGTTCCGATTGGTGTCGGGCGCGGCCGAGCTGAGCGAATACCGCTTCGGTACCGGCGTGGCCCGGCACCTGTTCTGCCGCCACTGCGGCATCAAGGGCTTCTACGTGCCGCGCTCGAACCCGGACGGCATCGACGTCAACGTGCGCGCCTTCGACCGCGGCAGCGTGCGTCGCCTGACCGTCACGCCGTTCGACGGCGAGCACTGGGAGCAGCACGCCGAGGCGCTGCGCGACTTGAGCCGCGACGAGGTTCGCGGTGACTGAGCGGACCGCGCCCGACCACGCGGTGTCGCGACCGGGGCCGGTCGCGGCGGCGATGCTCGCGCTGCCGTTGCTGTGGCTGCTGCTGATGTTCGGCCTCGACCTGCCGGAGTCGGTGCGGCTGCTGGTCGGCAACTGGGCGACCGTGTTGCCGGCGGCCTGGGCGGCGTATTTCGCGCTGCGTCTTTCCCGGCTCGGGCATCTGGAGTTGCGCCAGCGCCGCGGCTGGGGGCTGATCGCGCTGGCGCTGGCCTGCGATGCGACGGGCTTCTTCGCCTTCGGCTGGTACGAGGGCGTGCTCGGCATCGACCCGACCTACAACTGGGTGAACCTGCCGTTCTACGGCTATTTCGTGCTGATGTTCCTGGGCCTGCTGTGGCTGACGCCGCCGTCGCGCACGCTCGGCGAACGACCGCTCTACGCGCTGGACGTGGTCGCCGTGGGCCTGGCCGGCGCCATGCTCCTGGCCGAATTCGTCGTGCATCCCATCCTCGACGACGACAGCCTGCCGCATGGCCTGCTGCAGATCCTGACCCTGGCCCTGTATCCGCTGCTCGGCGCGATCACGCTGTTCGGCGTCGCCAGCCTGATGATGCGCCTGCCGGATGGCGTCGAGCGGCGTCCATACCAGTTGCTGTGCGCGGCCGTGGCCCTCTATCTCGCCGCCGATTCGGCCTGGTCGATCCTGGCCCTGCTCGACGACTACGACACCGGCGCCCTCAGCGATCTGGGCTGGCTGATCGGTGCCTGCCTGTTCCTGGCCGCCACCGAGATGGCCTGGCAAGGCAAGCGCCATGCCGGCTTCGTCGCCGGCACCTACCGGGCGCGCGAATTCACGCGCCTGATGCCCTACCTCGCGATCGCCACCGGCATGGGCGCCCTGCTCGCCGGCATCATCGCGGAGGCGCGCGATCTGGTGCCGTTGGCCCTGCTGGGCGCAGG
>CALMWD010000120.1 GCA_937873105.1 uncultured Rhodanobacteraceae bacterium | reverse complement strand
GCCGCCGTGCCCGGCGCCTTGCCGGACACCGCCATCCGCGATCTGCTGTTCGACCACGAAGGCGGCCTCTGGCTCAGCACCGGCCGTCATGGCCTGGCCTACCTGCGCCCGGACTGGGCGCGCTTCCAGGTGTTCCGCCACGACCCGGTCGATCCCGCGTCGCCCGCCACCGGCTGGCGCAGCGGGCTGACGCGTTGTCCCGACGACAGCGTCTGGATGCTGGTGCGCAGCGGCGAACTCACCCGCGTCGCGCCCACCGGCGAGATGCGGCGCTGGACCGCGACGCGGCATGCGGCGGCCTTGTCGAGCCGGCGCCTGGCCAGCGTCTGGTGCGATGCCGAGGGCGTGTTGTGGCTGCCCAACCGCGACGGCGTGCTGCGCTTCGACCCCGGGCGCGACACGCTCGTGTCCGGCTTGCGCCCGGGCGAGCCCTGGTCGGGCGGCCAGCCGGAGGTCGTGGCGCAGTCGCCCGACGGCCGCGCCTGGATCGGCGCCCTGACCGCCGGGCTGAACATCCTGGACGGCGACGGCCGCAACCGCGTCTGGCGCGCCGGCGAACACGGCGTCGACAACGACGACTTCGAACAGATTTCGACCGATCCGGAAGGCCGGGTCTGGATCGCCGATGCCACCGGCCTGCGCCATCTCGACGCGGCCGGCGACGGCTTCGTCGCGCTGGAGGCGCTGGCGCGCGAGCGCGTGCACGCCTTCGTCTTCCTCGATGCCGACCGCCTCCTCGCGCACCAGCTCGGACGGCTGATCCTGCTGGCGCGCCGCGAAGGCCGCTGGACCGCGCAATGGACGCTCGGCGAACGCGACGGCCTGCCGATCGCCGAAGCCTCGACCCTGGTCGTCGACGCCGCGGGCGCGGTCCTGCTCGGCAATACCCGCGGCCTGTGGCGCATCGATCCGGCGCAGCGCCGCATCCGCCCGGTGGGACGTGCCGAGGGCCTGCCCGAAGTGCAGTTCGAGGTGATGCCGAGCGCGGTGCGCCAGGGCGAGGACCTGTGGTTCCTGGTCAACGAAGGCCTGCTGCGGGTGCAGTCGGCGCGGCCGGCGCCGCGTCCCGACGCGAGGCCGCCGCTGCACTGGGCGCCGCTGCGTTTTCTGCGCGGCGACGCACTCGTCGCCCTGGATCCGCGCCAGGCGCCGCTGCGCTTCGGTCCCGAGGACCACGAGCTGACGATCGGCGCGCGCCTGCTGTCCTTCGTCGAACCGCGCGAGCATCGATACCGCTTCCGCATCGAGGGCTTCGATGCCGACTGGGTGAACGCGGGCGCCAGCGGCGAGCGACTGATCGCGCGCCTGCCGGCCGGCGATTACCGGGTCCGGGTCGAGGCCGAGAACGCGCTGGCCCAGGCCGCGGCGCCGCTGTCGCTGCGGCTGGTGGTGACGCCGCCGTGGTGGGCCAGCGACTGGGCCTATGCCGCCTATGCGCTGATGACCGGGGCCGCCTTCATGCTGCTCTGGCGCGCCAACCGCAAGCGCCTGGAGGCGCGCCACGCGATGGCCCTGGCCGAGGAGCGGCGCCGCCATGCCGAATCGGCCAGTGCCGCGAAGAGCGAATTCCTCGCGACGGTTGGCCACGAGATCCGCACGCCGATGACCGGCGTGCTCGGCATGGCCGAACTGCTGGCCGGCACGGCGCTCGACGAGAAGCAGCGCCATTACGTCGAGACGGTGCAGCAGTCCGGTCGGCATCTGCTGCATCTGGTCAACGACCTGCTCGACCTGTCGCGCGCCGAGGCCGGCAAGCTCGGCCTGGTGCCGCAGCCGACCGCGCCGGCCGCGCTGCTGCGCGAGGTCTACGAAGGGTTCGCGCCGCTGGCCGAGCGCAAGGGCCTCGGCTGCGCGCTCGAACTCGCGGACGCGCTGCCGGCGCGGGTCGCGGTCGATCCGGTGCGGCTGCGCCAGATCGTGCTGAACCTGCTCAACAACGCGCTGAAGTTCACGGCGCGCGGACGCATCGTGCTGCGCGCGTCGTACCGCGACGGGCGCGTCGAGATCGAGGTCGAGGACACCGGGCCGGGCATGAGCGCGGAGGAATGCGCGCGCCTGTTCCAGCGCTTCTCGCAGACCAGCTTCGGCGCCGGCCTGGGCGGCAGCGGGCTCGGCCTGTCGATCGTGCACCAGCTCGCGCAGCTGATGGGCGGCGACGTGCAGCTGCGTTCGACGCCCGGCGTCGGCAGCGTGTTCGCGGTTCGCCTGCCGCTGGCCGCGATCGCATCGCCCGCGGTGCCCGACGCGGCGCCCGCCGCCGTCGCGGCCGCGCCGTCGGAGGCGTCGTGGCGCACCGTGTTGCTGGTCGAGGACGACGCGGCGACGCGCGAGGTGATCGCGACCTGGTTGCGCGGCGATGGCCTGACGGTGCGTACGGCCGACCAGGGCATGCTCGCGCTGCATCATGCCGATGCCGCGGTCGATGTGGTGGTCAGCGATCTCGACCTGCCCGGCATCAACGGTCGGCAATTGTTGCCGCTGCTGCGCCAGCGCGTCGGTCGGCGCGTGCCGGCGGTGGCCATCACCGCGCGCAGCGAGGCCAACACCGAAGCCGAGGCGCGCGCCGCCGGCTTCGACGCCTTCCTGCGCAAGCCGCTGGATGCGGCGACGCTGCGGGCGAGCCTGCGCGACCTCGCGGCTCAGCGGAATCCGGCGGCGTAACCGACGTTGGCGATGTGGTTCACGAGTTCGTGGCAGAGCACGATGTTCTTCTCGTTCGGATCCCAGAACGCGTTGGCCATGCCGCAGTCCTGGGCGTACAGGCGCACCATCACCGCGCCGTCGGGAAACTTGAACTGGCCGAGCATGTCCGACAGTTCCTCGAGCAGTTTCATGTCGCGCACGAGTTTCGCGGCGTCGGCGGTGTCGGCCGATTCGGCATCGACGTAGTTCTTCGGCACGATGAAGCCGTCGAGGTTGTGGGTCAGCGTCGAGGTCTGGCCGCGCAGGAAGGCCGACCACGAGGCCGCGTTCCGCTGCGCTTCCGGCACGCAGGATTCACGGCGTTCGGCCGGCAGGCCGAGGCGGCCGGCGAGCGGGCCCATGGTCTGCGGGTCGCTGCCGTAGAGCAGGCAGGCGATCTGGTAGCCGCGCTGTTCGTCGATGCCGTGTTCGTCCCACCACGCCAGCTGTTCGCGCGACAGTCCGCTGGTCCTGGCCGAGGCCAGCCACCATTCCATCGCCGCGATGGCGTCGGTGCCGTCCTGGCCCTGGCCGTCGGGCGCCATCCACCAGGTCGCGAACCGATCCGCCGCGTCTTCCTCGCGGCCGAGCACCGGGATGTCGTACAGGTCGACGAAGCCGTGGCCGATCTCGTGCAACAACACGAAGCGCAGGGTGCCGCTGACGAACTGGTTCAACGTGATGCTGTCGCGAAACATCGCCTGCGGCGGCGCCAGCCGGATCTTCTCGCTCACGTCTTCCGCCGACGCGGCCATCGCCCCCGCACACAACACACCCGCCACGAACCGGCGCACCGACATCCACATCGCGATTTCCCCCAAGGATGCCCGCATTCTCCGCAACCCCCGCCCCGACTGTCAACCCGCAATCACGGGGTGCGACGATCTGCGACAACCGGCGTTCGCGTCGCCTGTCCTCATGCACCGATCAAACGCTTCCGGGACTCCGCCTTGCCCTTTATCCCGATCCTGCTGTCGCGATAAGACTTATCACTACTCCAAAGTCGGACATGCCCTCATCGTCGCGCGCCGATCCTTTCGCACACCTCAGTCCAAGTCCGCACTCCAACAGACCAACTTCTTGACCGTCCTTTTCCGGCAACGGAGACTTCACCCATTATTCCGACGATTCCGTCGGAGAATTAGAGTTAAAGTCGAATGGAGAGCGACGTGATCCGCAAGACTTGCTTTGGAGGATTGTTTGCTCTGCTGGTCGGGTCGTTGGCCCAAGCGCACGACACACAAGACCACCCGCCGGAAGTTCACGCCCTGGCATCGGCATGGGAGGCGGCAG
>CALMWD010000119.1 GCA_937873105.1 uncultured Rhodanobacteraceae bacterium | reverse complement strand
CGCTGGCCGCCTACTGGAACGGCGACTTCCGCCAGTCGCAGGCCTGGATCGACGAAGCCGCCGCACTCGCGACCGGTTCCGACGACGCCAGCGCCGAGATCCGCGACGGACTGCACTTCACGCGCTGGCAGATGCTGCGCAGCGAAGGGCGCATTGACGAATGCCGCGAGGTGGCCGAACACGGCGTCCGCAACGCCGCGGCCGCCGGCGACGGCGTGCGCGACGACCTGATGCAGCGCGCCCTGGTACGCCGCGGCACCACGGCCACCGACCAGCGCCGCTACGACGAGGCCGAACGCGACCTTAAACAGGCTGTGCACCTGGCCGAACGCCGCTTCGGCACGGCCCACGCCGCCACGCTCAAGGCCAAGCAGGCGCTCGGCTGGCATTACGCCACCCGCGGCGACCTGGCCGAGGGCCTGGCCATCCTCGAACCGGTCGGCGAACAAGTGATCGAGGTGTTCGGCAAGGACAGCCAGGAATGGGCACGCAACCAGTTCAACCGCGCCAACATCTACGCACTCGCGGCCGGGCGCTGGGAGGACGCGGTCCGCGCCTATCTCGAGGCGGCACGCGTCTACCAGGCGTCGACCAGCCCGCACTTCGCCGTGGGCGGCCTGCACAACGCCGCGCTGGTGCTGGCGGCGCACGGACGCTGCGCCGAAGCCGTGCCGCTGTTCGCCGACACCGAACGCCATTGGCGCGAATCGCAGGGCCTGCGCAATCCCTGGTTCAAGCGCGTGCCCGCCGATCGCGCCGCCTGCGAACTGGCGCTCGGCAACATCGCCGCAGCGCAGGCGCAGGTTGCGCGCAGCCAGGCGCTCTACGACGCCGACGAGCGCGGGCAGCCGGGTTACGCCCACGTGCTGGCCATCGCCGCCGACGTGGCCGAGGCGGCTGGCGATCGGACGGAGGCCCGTCGACTGCTGGGCCAGGCGATCGATCTCGTGGCCGACGACCCGGCCTGGGCCGACGCGCGCTCGGCCTGGCAGAAGCGACTGGCGAAGACCTAGGGCATCCGCCGCCGGCGGTGGGCAATTCGCGT
>CALMWD010000118.1 GCA_937873105.1 uncultured Rhodanobacteraceae bacterium | reverse complement strand
ACGATCTTCTGCTGGGGCATGGGCATCACCCAGCATCGGCGCAGCGTCGCCACGATCCAGATGCTGATGAACCTGCTGCTCCTGCGCGGCAACATCGGCAAGCCGGGCGCCGGGCCGTGTCCGGTGCGCGGCCACTCGAACGTGCAGGGCGATCGCACCATGGGCATCTACGAGAAGCCGTCCGCGGCCTTCCTCGATCGCCTCGGCGCCGAGTTCGGCTTCGATCCGCCGCGCCGGCACGGTTTCGACGTGGTCGCGGCCATCGACGCGATGGCCCAGGGCGAGGCGCGGGTGTTCTTCGCGATGGGCGGCAACTTCGCCGCGGCCACGCCGGACTCGGCGCGTACCGCGGACGCCCTGCGCCGTTGCGACCTGACCGTGCAGGTCTCGACCAAGCTCAATCGCTCGCACCTCGTCCATGGCCGCGAAGCGCTGATCCTGCCCTGTCTCGGTCGCAGCGAGTTCGACGAACAGGCCGAAGGTCGGCAGGCGGTGACGGTCGAGGACTCGATGAGCATGGTGCACCTCTCCGCCGGTATTCGCGCGCCGGCGTCGGAGCAACTGCTGTCCGAGCCGGCCATCGTGGCGCGCCTCGCACTCGCGACCTTGCCGCGCTCGAACACGCCTTGGCGCGGACTGGTCGCGAACTACGACCGCATTCGCGAACGTATCGCCCGCGTGGTGCCGGGCTTCGAGGATTTCAACACGCGCGTACGCCATCCCGGCGGCTTCCATCTGCCGCATCCCGGGCGCGAGCGCCGCTTCCCCACGGTCGCGAACCGCGCCCTGCTGATCGCGCATCCGTTGCGCGACGGCGTTGCTGATTCCGCGGCGCCGTTCCGGCTGATGACCGTGCGTTCGCACGACCAGTACAACACCACGGTCTACGGTCTCGACGACCGCTATCGCGGCGTGCGCGGCCTGCGACGGGTCGTCTTCATCCACCGCGATGATCTGGCCATGCTCGGCTTCCAGGCCGGCGATCTCGTCGACCTGCATTCCGCCTGGCACGACGGCGAACGCCGCGTCTCGGGCTTCACCCTGGTCGAGTACGACATCCCGCGCGGCAACCTCGCGAGCTACTTCCCCGAGACGAATCCGCTGGTGCCGCTCGACAGCGTCGCCGAACGCGCCGGCACGCCGACCTCGAAGGCGATTCCGGTGCGCCTGACGCGCAGCGCGCCGGGGACCACGGCCTCGTGAGAAAGGGCTTGCACGGCGTCGAGCTGCGGCGCTGGCGCGCGGGCGCCTGGCGCGACGCGCGCGATGTCGTGATCGCGGAAACCGCGATCGCGCTGAGCTACAACGGCGTCGCGCACGCGGTGATGATGGCGACGCCGGAAGATCTGGAAGACTATGCGCTCGGCTACTCGCTGCACGCAGGCATCGTGGCCGCCGCGCACGAGTTGCACTTCATCGATGTCGAAACGCGCGACGACGGTCTCATCCTCGAACTCGCGATTCCGCAATCGCGTTTCGATGCCTTGGCGTCGCGCACGCGGCGGACGCCGGGCAACAGCGCCTGCGGCCTGTGCGGCAGCGAAGCCTTGATCGAGGCCCTGCCGCGTCCGCCGCAGGTGCGCGCTGGCGCGTTCGATCCGGCGCTGGCCGCGCGCGCCCTCGAGCGCTTCGCCGGGCTGCAGACGTTGAATGCGGCCAGCGGTGGCGCCCATGCCGCGGCCTGGTGTCTTGGCGACGAGATCCGTCTGCTGCGCGAGGACGTCGGCCGCCACAACGCCTTCGACAAGCTCGGCGGCGCGATGGCGCGGTCCGGCGTCGACGCGCGCACGGGTTACGCCCTCGTCAGTTCGCGTGCGTCCTACGAACTGGTGCACAAGGCCGCGATGGCCGGCATCGGCACCCTGGTCGCGATGTCGGCGCCGACGTCGGCGGCCGTGGCGGGGGCGAATCGGTGCGGTCTGCGGCTGATCGGATTTGCCCGCGATGGCGCGATGAACGTATACACACGGACCGAAACTGCGGAGTACGAACCATGAAACGCATGCTTGCCCTCGGCATCGCCCTGGCGCTGGTCGCTGGTTGCGCGACGCAGGAAACGAAGCCGGCCGCGACGATGCCGGCAACGGCGTCGGCAAGCGCGGACGCTGCGGCGCAGCACCTCGAATCCCTGTATGCCGAGTACTGGGAAGAGCAACTGCGGCGCTACCCGTTGCGCGCGACCGCGCTCGGCGATGCGCGCTACCACGGCGAACTGACCAACACGCTGACGCCCGAGTTTCGCGCCGAGAGCGAGCGCCTGGAGCGCGCTTGGCTGGAACGCGTGCGCGCCGTCGATGCGTCGGCGCTGACCGGACAGGCGCGGCTGAGCTACGACATCTTCGTCGCGCAGCGCGAACGCGCCATCGCGATGGCGCGGTACCCGGACTGGATGCTGGCGCTGAGCCC
>CALMWD010000117.1 GCA_937873105.1 uncultured Rhodanobacteraceae bacterium | reverse complement strand
TCCAGGGCACGGTCGAATCCTTCGACCAGTTCGTCGTCCTGCTGCGCAATACCGTCAGCCAGATGGTCTACAAGCACGCGATCTCGACGGTCGTGCCGGCGCGCAACGTCAAGGTCGGCGACGGCCACCACGGCGGCGGCCACGACGCCCACGAGCCGGCGGCGGAAGGCTGATCCGGCGCGCTGAATCCACTTGGACTTTTTCGGAAGAAACAAAGGCGGCGAGCGGGCCCTGCTGGTGCAGCCGCATCCGTCCGGCCGCCAGGATCCGGAAGCGCTGGCCGAGTTCGCCGAACTGGCGCGTTCGGCCGGCGCCGACATCCTCGACACGCTGAGTGCCCGCGTCGATACGCCGAACCCGCGCTTCTACCTTGGCAGCGGCAAGGTCGAGCAATTGCGTGAACTCAAGGAGGCGCACGGCGCCGACCTGGTCCTGGTCAACGCCGCGCTCAGTCCGGTCCAGGAGCGCAACCTGGAGAAGGCGCTGAGCGCCCGCGTGGTCGACCGCACCGGCCTGATCCTCGACATCTTCGCCAGCCGCGCCCGCACCCATGAAGGCAAGCTGCAGGTCGAGCTGGCCCAGCTCAAGCACCTGTCCACGCGCCTGGTCCGAGGCTGGACCCATCTCGAACGCCAGCGCGGCGGCGCCATCGGCCTGCGCGGTCCCGGCGAAACCCAGCTCGAGCTCGATCGCCGCATGATCGCCAATCGCGTCAAGGCGCTGGAAGCACGGCTCGACAAGGTCGAAGTGCAGCGCACCCAGGCCCGGCGCCGCCGCGAACGCGGCGAACTGCCGGTCGTGACCCTGGTCGGCTACACCAATGCCGGCAAGTCGACCCTGTTCAACGCCATCACCGGCGCCGGCGTGTATGCCGCCGACCAGCTGTTCGCGACCCTGGACCCGACCCTGCGCAAGCTCGACGGCCTGGCCAGCGGCCCGGCCATCATCGCCGACACCGTCGGCTTCGTGCGCGACTTGCCGCACGACCTGGTCGCGGCCTTTCGCTCGACCTTGTCCGAAGTGAAGTCGGCCGACCTGCTGTTGCACGTGGTCGATGCCTCGGACCCGAATCGCAATGAGCGCATCGACCAGGTCAATGCCGTGCTCGCCGAGATCGGCGCCGGCGACGTGCCGCAGCTGCTGGTGTTCAACAAGATCGACCGCGTGCCCGACCTTTCGCCGCGGCGCGAACGCGTCGACGACGCCGGCCACGAGCGTGTGTTCGTCAGTGCCATGCACGGCCTCGGGCTGGACTTGCTGCGCGACGCCATCGGCGACCGTTTCGCCGGCACGCGCGTGCGCCAGTCGATCCTGCTCGGCCACGACGAGGCCCGGCTGCGCGCCCGGCTGTTCGCGGCGGGCGTGATCGCCGCCGAAACCGCCGACGACAGCGGCTGGCACATCGACATCGATGCGCCGCGAGCCGCCATCGAGCCGCTGTTCGGCCTCCCGGAGGGCGATGGCGCACGCCTGCGCGGCCACTTGAACCTGGCGCCGGTCGAACCCACCTGAATCGGGCGGGAATCACGCGGTCCTGCCCGGATTTTGTTCTGGCCTTGACCGGTGCTTCCCCTACAATGCCGCGCCGATTTCGTCGGCAAACCTGGAGCGCCGCCATCGTGGTGGCGCGGAGCTGGACATGGCCTGGAACGAACCCGGCAACAACAACAAGCGCCGCGACCCTTGGGAAAATGGCGAGAACCGCGACCTCGACGAGGCGCTGAAGCAGATGAAGGACCGCCTCGGGCGGCTCTTCGGCGGCGGCGGCGGCGGGAATGGCGGCGGCAAGTCCGGCGGTTTCCCCGGCCCGTGGCTGATCCTGCTCGGCGTGCTCGGCGCCTGGTTCGCGATGGACTCGTGGCAGACCATCGACGAGCGCCAGCGCGGCGTCGTGTTGCGCTTCGGCAAGTTCGACCGCGTCATGGGCGCGGGCCTGAACATGAAGTGGCCGCGCCCGATCGAGACCGTCGAGATCGTCGAGACCACGCGCGTGCGTTCGGACTCGGCGGAAGTGCGCATGCTGACCAAGGACGAAGCCCTGGTCATGGTCGACTTCAACGTCCAGTACACCGCCAGCGATCCCTATCTGTTCCTGTTCGGCGGCCGCGCGCCCGAGGACACCTTGCGCCAGACCACCGAGAGCGCGATCCGCCAGGTCATCGGCGCCTCGACCCTGGACGACGTCTTCAGCGAGAAGCGCACCGAACTGGCGAATTCCGCCAAGGAAGAGCTGCAGGAGACGCTGGAGCGTTACAACACCGGCATCATCGTCACCGAGCTGAACTTCCAGAACCTGCGTCCGCCGGCGGAAGTGAAGGAAGCCTTCGACGACGCCATCGCGGCGCGCGAGGACAACCAGCGCATCAAGAACGAGGCCGAAGCCTACGCCCAGAAAATCGTGCCCGAGGCGCGCGGTCTGGCCGAGCGCAACAAGGCCCTGGCCGAGGGCGAGCGCCAGAGCGCCATCGCCAAGGCCACCGGCGAAGCCGCGCGCTTCAAGCTGCTCGTGGAGCAGTACCAGAAGGCACCGCAGGTCACGCGCAAGCGCCTGTTCCTCGAAACCATGCAGGAGGTGCTGTCGAGGAACCCGAAGGTGATGGTCGATGCCGGCGGCAACAGCAACGTGATGGTCCTGCCGCTCGACAAGCTGATGCAGAACGTCGTGCTGCCGGCCCTGCCGGCCACCGTGCGCGACGATGCGCCCGCGACCGCCGCGCCGAGCGTGCGCGCGGCGGGCCCGGAGCGTGAAGCCTTCGACCCGATGCGCGTTGCGCGGGAGCCGCGCCAATGAAGAACCTGATCCTGATCCTGCTGGCCATCGCCGCGCTGGTGCTCGGCAACTCGGCCTTCGTCGTGCGCGAGAACGAACATGCGGTGCTGCTGCAGTTCGGTCGCGTCGTGCGTTCCGACTACGCGCCCGGCCTGCACTGGAAGCTGCCGGTGCTGCAGACCGTGCGCAGGTTCGAGCGCCGCATCATCACCCTCGACAAGGAACCGCAGCGTTACCTGACCTCGGAGCGCAAGGACGTGCTGGTCGACTTCTTCGTGAAGTGGAAGATCAAGGACGTGGCGCGCTTCTACACCGCGTCCTCGGGCGACGAGCGCCTGGCGGAAAGCCGCCTCGATTCGACCACGCGCAACGCGCTCGGCAAGGAAATCGTCAAGCGCACGCTGCAGGAAGTGGTCGCCGACCAGCGTTCGGAACTGATGGCCGACCTGCGCGGCACGATCAGCGGCGCCGTCGAGGAGCTCGGCATCGAGGTCGTGGACCTGCGCGTCATGCGCATCGACCTGCCGGACGAAGTCAGCCAGAAGGTCTTCGACCGCATGACCTCGGAGCGCAAGGCCGTCGCGAACCGGCTGCGTTCGCAGGGTACCGAGGCAGCCGAGAAGATTCGCGCCAACGCCGAACGCGACGCCCAGATCGCGCTGGCCGAAGCCCAGCGCGATGCCCAGCGCATCCGCGGCGAAGGTGATGCCGAAGCCTCCAAGATCTACGCCGAGGCCTACAACCGCGACGCCGAGTTCTATGCGTTCTGGCGCAGCCTCGAGGCCTATCGCGCCTCGTTCGCCGAACCAGGCTCGGTGCTGGTGCTGGATCCGAAGTCGGAGTTCTTCCAATACTTCGGCGAGGGCGGCAAGCCGTGAACGACGGCAGTCTCGTCGACACCCTCTGGGTCGCGGGCTGCCTCGTGTTCGTGTTCGAAGGCCTGATGCTCGCGGCGATGCCGGCGAGCTGGCAAAAGATGATGAGCCAGATGGCGACCTTCGATCCGGCCAGGCTGCGCTGGATCGGCGTCGGCGCCATGCTGGTCGGACTGGTCGGCATCCGCTTGCTGACGCACTGAATTCTTTAATCTCGGGGATACCGCAATGGGCAAGTCGGTCGTCATTCTCGGCGCGCAATGGGGCGACGAAGGCAAGGGCAAGATCGTCGACCTGCTGACCGAACAGGTCGGCGCGGTCGCGCGTTTCCAGGGCGGCCACAACGCCGGCCATACGCTCGTCATCGGCGGCAAGAAGACGGTGCTGCACCTGATCCCGTCGGGCATCCTGCGCGACGATGCCTTGTGCCTCATCGGCAATGGCGTGGTGTTGTCGCCGGCGGCGCTGCAGACCGAGATCGCGGAGCTGGAAGCGCAGGGTGTGGACGTGCGTTCGCGCCTGAAGATCTCGCCGGCGACGCCGCTGATCATGCCGTACCACATCGCCATCGACCAGGCGCGCGAGAAGGCCTCGGGTGCGAAGGCCATCGGCACCACCGGCCGTGGCATCGGCCCGGCCTACGAGGACAAGGTCGCGCGCCGCGGCATCCGCATCGCCGACCTGTTCTACCCCGAACAGCTCGCCGAGAAACTCAAGGCCGCCTGCGAGTATCACAACTTCGTGCTCGCGAACTGGCTCAAGGCCGACACGGTCGATTACGACCAGGTGCTCGCGGACGCGCTCGCCTTCGGCGAATACGTGAAGCCGATGGTCGACGACGTCTCGACCGTGCTGGTCGAGCTGCGCAAGGCCGGCAAGCGGGTCCTGTTCGAAGGCGCCCAGGGTTCCTTGCTCGACATCGACCACGGCCCCTATCCCTTCGTCACCTCGAGCAACTCCACCG
>CALMWD010000116.1 GCA_937873105.1 uncultured Rhodanobacteraceae bacterium | reverse complement strand
CAGGTCGCGGACCTTGACATCGGTCACGGGCAGGGGGTGAACGACTGCGTGCAGCGGTGGGACTCCGTTGGATGAGCGGGCGCCGTTGGAAAGTCGTCCGTCGAGCCTGATCCCGGGCCTGGCCGGGCTTGCAGCGCCCCTCGACGGGAAGTGCGGCGCGCATTCTAGCCGCGAATCCGTGGCGGCGCGTGAACCCGCGGTTCAGTCGAGGCGGGCCGATCGGCCTGCCCAGGCCTCGGGAATCGTGGCATGCTCGGCAATACCGACGGCCGGGGTGGCTGCGTCGGGACGACCGCTGGCCGGCGGATTCCCTGGGTGGAATGGCGCATGGAACTCGAAGAACGGCAGGTGCATGTCGACCATCTGAAGCTGGACATGTACGTCTATCGGCTGGATCGGCCGTGGCTGGGCCTGCCGTTTCCGCTCGAAGGTTTCCTGGTCCAGAACCCGAAGCAGATCGAGGTGCTGCGCCAGCATTGCGACCACGTGTTCGTCGACGTGCAGCGCAGCCAGACGCCGATCCGTGCCTACATGGCGCATCCGCGCCAGCACGAACGGCAGCGCACCGTCGTCAGGCATGTCGACACCGCGACCGTGCACGAGGAGCTGCCGCGCGCGCGCGAGGCGCATGCGCAGGCATCGAACCTGGCCGCGAAGATCCTCGACGATGTGAAGTCCGGCCGCAAGGTCAGCATCGAGGACGTGCATCACGCCGTCGTGCCGGTGGTCCAGTCGGTGCTGCGCAATGCCGATGCCTATTTCTGGGTGACGGCGCTGCGCAAGCGCGACGCCTACGAATACAGCCACGCCATCCACTGCAGCCTGCTGGCGGCCGCCTTCGGCCGGCACATGGGCTTTACCGAGGACGTGCTGGTCAACCTCGCCACCGGCGGCCTGCTCATGGACATCGGCAAGACCGAGGTCGACGAAACCCTGTTGTCCAGGCCGGGGCCGTTGACGTCGGAGGAGACCGAGGCCGTGCGTCGGCACGTCGAGAACAGCCTGCGCATCATCGAGGAGGCCGGCATCCACCATGCCGACGTGCGCGAAATGGTGCTGACCCACCACGAGCGCCACGATGGCTCGGGTTATCCCGACCAGCTCAAGCGCAACCAGATCCCGCTGTTCGGGCGCATGGCCGGGCTGATCGATTCCTACGACGCCATGACCAGCACCCGCGTGTTCCGCAAGGCGGCCTCGGCCCATCACGCCCTGCAGCAGCTTTACCGACACGGCGACCAGCTGTTTCAGCGCGAGGTCGTCGAGCAGCTGATGCAATGCCTCAGCGTCTATCCGACCGGCTCCCTGGTCGAGCTGTCGAGCGGCGAGGTCGCGATCGTGATGGCGCAGAACCATGCGCGCCGGCTGCGTCCGCGCGTGATGCTGCTGATGACCGCGGACAAGGTGCTGCGCGAGAACTTCGTCGAACTCGACCTGATGACCCAGGTCGAGGGCGAGGGGCCGTTGCGGGAGATCGTGACGACGCTGGAGCCTGGCGCCTACGGCCTCGATCCGACCGAGTTGTACCTCGGATGATCCGGGTGGCGCAGGGATGCTGAACCGCACCGACGTCCTGCGCGAACTGGAGGCCGAATGCGTGCGCGCCGGCGAGGCGCACGAGCACTTCGCCTTCCTGCTGCTGCGCGTCCAGCGGCATCGCGAGGAGCACCAGCTGTTCGGCGATTTCCTGAGCATGGCCGCGCGTACGCGCATCCGCTCGGCGCTGCGGCCGCAGGACCGCATCCTGCCGGTCGGCGACAACACCTTCGCACTGATCCTGCCGAACCTGCGCGACAGCGGCCACGCGCTGCTCGCGGCGAACCGGCTGGTGCGCGCCTTCCGCGAGCCGTTGCTGGTCGGCGATCGCCTGCAACAGGCCCTGCCCACGATCGGCATCGCGATGTTCCCGGAACACGGCGGCTGCTCCGAACCGATCTGCCGGGCCTCGGAACAGGCGTTCGCCCAGGCCCTGACCTCGCGCGACCGCTACCAGATGTTCCAGCCGGAACGCGCGCGCAGCGAACCGCCTTACGTCGACCTGCGCGAGGCGATCATCAACAACCGCCTCGACGTGTTCCTGCAGCCGCTTTGGGACATTCGCGCCGGCGCGGTGATCGGCGCCGAATCGCTGGCGCGCTGGCACAGCGACGTGCTCGGCGCGATCAGCCCGACCGATTTCGTGCTGCTCGCGGAACAGACCGGCCTGATCGAGTCGCTGACGCGCTGGAGCGTGAACACCACGCTGCGCCATGCCGCGGCGGCGCGGGCGCGCGGGCCCCATCTCCGCTTCTCGATCAACCTGAGCCCGCGCGTCTTCCACGAGCCCGGCCTGGTCGAGCAATTCCAGAACGCCGTCGCGATCTGGGACGTGCCGACGGCAGACATCGTGCTCGAGGTGACCGAGAGTTCGGTCATGGAGGATCCGGGCCTCAGCGCCATCGTGCTCGGCCAGTTGCGCGACCTGGGTTTCGGCATCTCGATCGACGACTTCGGCATCGGCTACTCGTCCTTCGCCTACCTCAAGCGCTTCCCGGCGACCGAGCTGAAGATCGACCAGGAATTCGTGCTCGACATCGCCGCGAACCCGCGCTCGGCACGGCTGGTGCATTCGATGATCGACCTCGCCCACCACCTCGACCTCGTCGCCGTGGCCGAAGGCGTGGAAGACGAGGCCACGCTCGAACGCGTGCGCGACATGGGCTGCGATCTCGCCCAGGGCTTCCTGTTCGGGCGGCCGCAACCAGCGGCGGATTTCGTCGCGACGCTGGCCTCGTCGAACTAGTCGTCGTCGCAGCCGCCGCCGAGCGGGTCGCTGGAACGCACGGCGTTCATTTCCCCGGAGGGCAGTCCGGTGCCGGCGTTCGGCAGCCAGCGGATGCGGATGCTGTCGCAGGCATTGAACGTGAGCTCGAAGCTGCCCCAGGGCAGGA
>CALMWD010000115.1 GCA_937873105.1 uncultured Rhodanobacteraceae bacterium | reverse complement strand
GGCATCGACCACGGCGTCTGGGTGCCGCTGTTGCGCCTGTTCCCGGAGGCCGACGTGCCGGTGATCTCGCTCTCGGTCGACCCGCGCCGCGATGCACGCTGGCAGCACCGACTCGGGGAGACGCTGGCGCCGCTGCGCGACCAGGGCGTGCTGATCGTCGGCTCCGGTTCGCTGACACACAACCTGCGCTCACTCGACTGGCATGCGCCGGCCGGCATCGGTACGCCGCAAGCGCGCGTCTTCGCCGATTGGGCCCTGGACCATCTGGCCGCAGACCGCCCCGCCGCCCTGCTCGACTGGGAAAGCGCGCCGCTGGCGCGCTTCAACCATCCGACGCCGGAACACTGGCTGCCGCTGCCGATCGCCCTCGGCGCCGCCTCGGGCGCGAAGGCGCCACAGGTGCATGCCGGCACGTTCGAATACGGCGCATTGGCCCAGCGCGCGCTGCTCTGGTCGGACTGAACGACACGACCCGCCGTGGCGTTCAGCCCGTCGCCACCGTCGCCCGCAACGGCCCCAGTGCGGCGATCAACGCGTCCGGATTGAGCGGCCAGGTCAGGAACCCGGCACTCCCGGCATGGGCACCGCGCGCGCGCTCGATCGGCCGCAGCTTGTCGGCCAACATGAAGACCGGCGGCGGCTTGCGCGCCGGCTCGTGGGTGATGCGCCGGCACAACTTGAACCCGGCCTCGTCGCCCAGGCGGGCGTCGATCAGGATGGCGTCCCAACGCCGCGACAGATGCTTGAACCAGCCGTCCTGTTCGTCCAGGGCGACCTCGACGCGCGCGCCGAGCCGAACCAGGACCTGCTCGGCATCGTCGGCGCCGTCGGAACGCACATCGACCAGCAGCACGTGCATGCCCTCCAGCCAGTGCGGCTGGCTGCTCGCCGGCGGCAGCGGCGGCGGGCCGGAGAACACCGGGGCGCTCGGCGCCGGCCGCGACGCGACCGGCTCGGCCTCGACACGTGCCGGCGGCGGCTGCAGGGCGTCCTCGTGGCGGCGCACGCTGAGCCAGGACACGTATTCGGGCGGACGGACGCGGTAGATCGGTTCCACGCCCTCGATCGCCTCGAACACCATGGCCGCCAGGTTCGGCAGCAACTGGGCCTCGGACACGCACATGCCGGGCGAACCGAGCACGCCGGTCTCCGACACCGAGATCAACGGCACGGCCGCGAAGCGCTCGGCCAGGAAGGCCTGGGTGCGCTCGATGTTGAGGGTGCTCCAGTTGACCAGGGCGACATCCGCGGCTTCGCTCGCCTTGACCAGCCGGAAGCCGCGCGGCAACGTCTTCGCGGCCGCGTCCAGCACGATCTGCATCATGTGCAGTTCGCTGCTCGCGAAGCCCAGGCTGAGGATACGGATGGCGTCGGGCATCGCGGCGTGGTCCGAAGGGTGTCGTGACGTTATGTGAACGAGCCGGCCCTGCACATGTGACCGATTTCACATTGCGAAACATGAAACATTCGTTTGACGGATCCCGCCGACGAACGGAACATCCGGGTTTCGATGGATGCCCGGTGACCCCGTGACGACGAACGCCTACCCCCATTTGCTGCAACCGCTGGACCTCGGCCACGTGACCCTGCGCAACCGCGTGCTGATGGGGTCCATGCATACCGGTCTCGAAGATCGCGCCCGCGACTACGACAAGCTGGCGGCCTATTTCGGCGAACGCGCCAAGGGCGGCGTCGGCCTGATCGTGACCGGCGGCATCGCCCCGAACATCGCCGGCTGGGTCGCCCCGTTCGCCGGCAAGCTCAGCTGGCCCTGGGAGGTGTCGCGGCATCGCAAGGTCACGGAGGCGGTGCACGCGCACGACGGCCGCATCTGCATGCAGATCCTGCACACCGGTCGCTACGCCTATCACCCGCTCGGCGTCGCGCCGTCGAAGATCAAGTCGCCGATCACGCCGTTCGCGCCGCGCGAACTGTCGAATCGCGGCGTCTGGGCCCAGATCAAGGCCTTCGCCAACTGCGCCGCACTGGCCCGTGAAGCCGGCTACGACGGCGTCGAGGTGATGGGCTCGGAGGGCTACCTGATCAACCAGTTCCTGTGCGAGCGCACCAACAAGCGCACCGACGACTGGGGCGGCCCGTACGAGAACCGCATGCGTTTCCCGCTGGAGATCATCAAGGCGATCCGCGCCAAGGTCGGCAAGGATTTCATCATCATCTACCGCCTGTCCCTGCTCGACCTGGTCGAACGCGGCCAGAGCTGGGAGGAAATCACCCTGCTGGCGAAAGCGGTAGAAGCGGCCGGCGCAACGATCATCAACAGCGGCATCGGCTGGCACGAGGCGCGCATCCCGACCATCGTCACCTCGGTGCCGCGCGCAGGCTTCGCATTCACGACGCGCGAACTGAAGAAGCATGTGACCTTGCCGCTGATCGCGACCAACCGCATCAACATGCCGGACGTGGCCGAGAAGCTGCTCGCCGAAGGCAGCTGCGACATGGTCTCGATGGCGCGGCCGCTGCTGGCCGACCCGGAATGGGTGAACAAGGCGCGCGCCAATCGCGCCGAACACATCAACACCTGCATCGCCTGCAACCAGGCCTGCCTCGACCATGTGTTCGAGAACAAGCGCGCGAGTTGCCTGGTGAATCCGCGTGCCTGCTACGAGACCGAAATCGTGATCAAGCCGGCGTCGACGCCGAAGCGCATCGCCGTGGTCGGCGCCGGCCCGGCCGGCCTCGCCGCCGCCACCACGCTCGGCGAACGCGGCCATCGTGTGACCCTGTTCGATGCCGCGAACGAGATCGGCGGCCAGTTCAACATGGCCAAGAAGATCCCGGGCAAGGAAGAGTTCCACGAGACGATCCGCTACTTCACGCACCGCATCGCGCAGACCGGCGTCGAGTTGAAGCTCGGCACGCGCGCGAGCGCGGAGGACCTGGCCCAGGGCGGCTTCGACGAGATCATCCTCGCCACCGGCATCACGCCGCGCAAGGTGCGCATCGAGGGCATCGACTCGCCCAAGGTGCTGAGCTACATCGACGTGCTCTCGGGCAAGGCGGAGGTGGGTCCGCGCGTCGCCATCATCGGCGCCGGCGGCATCGGCTTCGACGTCGCCGAATACCTGGTGCACGCCGGCCATTCACCCTCGCTGGACGAGAAGCTGTGGCGCAAGGAATGGGGCGTGGACGACAGCTTCACCCGCCGCGGCGGCATCGAAGGCCTGAAGCCGCAGCCGGAACCGCCGGCGCGCCAGGTGTTCCTGCTGCAGCGTTCGGAGGGCGCACCGGGCAAGCGCCTGAACAAGACCAGCGGCTGGGTGCATCGGGCGACATTGAAGATGAAGCGCGTCGAGATGATCGGCGGCGTGAACTACGACCGCATCGACGAACGCGGCCTGCACGTCACCATCGGCACGAATTCGCGGCTGCTCGAAGTCGACCACATCGTGATCTGCGCCGGCCAGGAACCCAACCGCGACCTGCACGCCGCGCTCGCCGTGCTCGGCAAGTCCGCCCATCTCATCGGCGGCGCCGACGAAGCCGGCGAACTCGACGCCAAACGCGCCATCGACCAGGGCACACGCCTGGCGGCGGCGTTGTGACGTCACGGAATCGTCCCGGCCGCGGGCCACGTCGCGTCATAGCTTCGTAGGCCGGGTTGAACGAAGTGAAACCCACCAGTCGTAAGGCTGGTCCGATGGATTTCGCTACACTCTACCTTGCCTGCGGAACTCGGGATGCCAGCGCCCCAATTGCATTCGGCTTCTTACACGGGCAGCAAACCGGTCGGGAGAGAGAACACGCTTCGCTCGATGCCGCGTCTGATTGCAAAAGCGGCATGCTGCAACAATATTCAATTCATCTGTTGCTCCGCCTTCTGAAATCGGCTTCAAGTGCTCCGCTGTGCATTGCATCCGACGCATTGCTCTCGGCCAGCCTGCAAGCGGCGCCCCCTGATACATCTTGATACCGCAATAGAAGCACTTTCCAGACTGCCGGCGAAAGGCGTCTGTTCGAAGACGGGTTAGTTTACTCATGATGGGCTCCAGCAACGTCATGGAGTCCCGTATCACCCTTACCGGGCATCAGAGGACATGCAAGTATGGCTGAAAGCCGACTGCCGCAAATCATCACTATGCAACGCCAGTGATGCCGCCGTTGCTGTGTATATCAAGAACAGCGATCCCGCGCTACTTGGGAACCACCGCATCCAACACCAGTCGCACCATCGCATCGAGGCCGTTCTGGCGTTCAGTGGCGGGG
>CALMWD010000114.1 GCA_937873105.1 uncultured Rhodanobacteraceae bacterium | reverse complement strand
AACTCCCAGAGCAGTTCGTCGATGGCTTCGGCCTGTTCCTGGCTGCGCGCGTGGATCAGGGTCGGGATCTGTTGCGCGTAGGCCATCTTCGCGAGTTCGCAGACCAGCAGCAGCGGGTTCTCGCGGAAGCGCGGCTTGTCGATCAGGTAGAAGTCGGCGCGCGGCACGTCAGGCGACCCGCTGCATCAGCCATTGCATCAGCAGCGGCACCGGGCGGCCGGTGGCGCCGCCCTTGCGGCCTTCGTCGGAGGCGCTGCCGGCGACATCGAGATGGGCCCAGCGCAGTCCTTCGGCGAAGCGCGCGAGGAAGCAGCCGGCGGTGATCGCGCCGGCGTTCTTGCCGCCGATGTTGGCGACGTCGGCGAAGCCCGACTCGAGCTGCCCCTGGTAGTCGTCCCAGAGCGGCAGGCGCCAGGCGCGATCGTGCACTTCGACGCCGGCCGCGAGCAGTTCGTCGGCCAAGTCGTCGTGCTTGGTCATCAGGCCGCTGGCGTGCTTGCCGAGCGCGACGATGCAGGCGCCGGTGAGCGTGGCGATGTCGATCACCGTCTCCGGCTCGAAGCGGCGCGCGTAGGTCAGCGCGTCGCACAGGATCAGCCGCCCTTCGGCGTCGGTGTTCAGCACTTCGACGGTGAGGCCGGACATGGTCGTGACCACGTCGCCCGGGCGCGAGGCGTCGCCGTCCGGCATGTTCTCGACGGCCGGCACGATACCGACGAGGTCGATCGGCAGGCCGAGGCGGGCACTGGCCTCGATCGCGCCGAACACCGAGGCGGCGCCGCACATGTCGTATTTCATCTCGTCCATTCCGGCGGCGGGCTTGATGCTGATGCCGCCGGTGTCGAAGGTGACACCCTTGCCGACCAGGGCCACCGGCTTGCGCTCGCGCGTGCCGCGGTAACGCAGAACGATCAGCTGCGGGGGATTGGCGCTGCCGCGCGCGACGCCGATCAGGGCGTTCATGCCGAGCGCCTGCATCTGCGCGCGGTCGAGTACGTCGACCTCGACATTGGTCAGGTCGCGCGACATTTGCCGCGCCACGTCGGCGAGGTGCAGGGGCGTGCAGATGTTCGGCGGCAGGTTGCCGAGTTCGCGGGTGCGGCGCACGCCGTGCGCGATCGCGCGGCCGGCCTGCACGCTGGTCTCGTCATGGGTGGCGATGGCGAGCTCGGTCAGGCCTTCCGGCTTCTCGGGCTTGCGCCGGGTGGCGTCGTAACGATAGAGCGCGGCCTCGGCGGCGATCACGTGTTCGCGCACGGCCCAGGCGGCGTCGCGGCCCTGGACCGGCACTTCGGCCAGCCAGCTGGCGGCACTGCGCGCCGGACCGCCGCGCAGCGCCTTCAGCGCCTCGCGGACCGCGTCGAGGTAGCGCGCCGCGTTCAATTGTGCGGCCTCGCCGAGGCCGACCAGCAACACGCGTTTCGCCGCCACGTTCGGCAGGTCGTAGAGCCGGGTGATCTGCTTGGGCTTGCCGCCGACATCGCCGGCGTCGATGCGCGCGCGGATCGCGCCGCCGCTGACCAGGTCGACCTCGGCGGTGGCCGCGGGCAGGGCGCCGCGTTCGAACACGCCGAGGATGAGCGTGTCGGCGACGCATTGCGCCGGCTGGGCCTTGAGCGAAACGACTTCGATGTTCATGCGGGCATCCTGCGGAAGCCGTCGGCTTCCGTTCACGTTGTGGGGGAGGGCGACGTCGCATCGCCTGATAGACTCGCGCGGCCCTGGACCCAGGGCCTTGCAACGGCCGGCAGTCTAGCAAACCGGTCCGAACGACCCCCGAACCGACCGACCGTGCTGCGCATCATCGACCGCTACCTGCTGCGCGAACTGACGCGATCCTTCGTCGCGGTCAATGCCGTGCTGCTGCTCGTGACCTTCGGCGGCGTGCTCACCGACGTGCTGAACAAGATCGCGCGCGGCAAGCTGCCGGCCACCCTGCTGCTGGCCCAGGTCGGCCTGCGCTCGCTCGACGCGCTCGGCATCGTGTTGCCGCTGGGCCTGTTCCTGACCGTCCTGCTGGCCTATGGCCGGCTCTACCGCGACAGCGAGGTCGCGGTGCTGGCCGCTTCCGGCCTGCGCCTGCGCGAGATGCTGCGCCCGGTGCTGTGGCTGGCGCTGCCCTTGCTCGCGGCGCTTGCCGGCATCACCTTCGTGGCCAGCCCGCGGGCGCTGGCCCTGGCCGACCAGCTGGTCCAGGACGCGAACCGCTCCCTGCTGGTCGCCGGCCTCGAAGCCGGCCGCTTCGTCGACCTGCCGGGCGGCATGGGCGTGATCTACATCGGCCAGATGAGCGCCGACGGTCGTCGCTTCTCGCGCCTGTTCGTGCACGCCGACGACGAGGGGCGACTGGACATCATCACCGCGACCAACGGCGAGCTGTACAACGATCGCGCCGGCCGCGAACGCTACCTGCGCCTGC
>CALMWD010000113.1 GCA_937873105.1 uncultured Rhodanobacteraceae bacterium | reverse complement strand
AGGAACTCGGCGAGGTAGGCGCCGTCCTGTCCGGTGATGCCGGTGATCAGTGCGCGTTTCATGGCGTCGCTTCCTTGCCCGACGGGCGTCGCTTAGGGGGCGTGCATCATGCCATCCCGGAGCGCAGGCAAAAAAAACCCGCCATGCGGCGGGCAGAAGGGGGAGGAGCAACGAAGACCCGGAAGCGGATCAGGCGGCGAGACGGGCCAGCATCGCATTGAGCTTGGCGCGACGACCTTCCAGCAGCTGGAACTGGGTCGCGGCCGGCGTTTCCTGATCCGGCTGGATCTGTTCCAAAGCCATCTCGACCTTGCCGAGTTCGATCAGCAGGTCGTGATGCAGCGTGACTTCGTCGATACCGAGGGTGGCGAGATGCGTATCCATGGGACTGACCTCCTGATGCGCTTGCGATGGAGATCATGCAGAAAACGTGCCAGCGGTCACATTGGCAGTGTGAGCGGTTCAACCATGACTTTGTGCAACTTGTCGCGCAATTCAAACGAGCGCATGATCCACCCCGCTCGGGTTCCGCGTACTGCGGATCGGGGCGGCCGCGGGGGCGGCCCAGGGGTCTCGACCCGCATCGCATATCGCGGTGGCGCCGCAGGGCGACATCGCCGTGTCACTGGCGCCCGGACTAAACGGTCACAAAGGATACCCCCTGTTCCTCGACGACCGCCGGGCGCCAGCCTCTTTACCCACGACGTCGATCCGCTGGACAGGACGAACCAGACCGCGATGGGTCTGGTTCGGCTGAAGTCCGCGCGTCCGCGGACTTCGGCAGCTTCCCGGGCCGGCGCATGGACTGTCCCCTGTCAGCCAATCCGGCGCGTTGTGCGCCTGCCCGACCCGGTGCGTTCATGTCCTTGCAGGAGCCTTGCCAGAGACGCACGAAATGTGCGCCCTTTCACAATTGCTTACCGCGTAAACTGTGACCGACCGCACGCTTTTCCGGGGGCGGACGCCACGGGAAAACGTGGCGGATCGTGACGGTCGGAGGGTCCGACCCGGCGCGGCAATCTGCGACCGAAAAGCTGACAAAATCGCGCCCCACGGCGCTTCGCGACACAGTCTGGAACCATGGAATACGGCAGCACATTCGACGTCATCGTCGTCGGCGGCGGACACGCCGGCACCGAGGCCTGCCTCGCGGCCGCCCGCATGGGCGCGCGCACCTTGCTGCTCAGTCACAACATCGAGACGCTCGGGCAGATGAGCTGCAACCCGGCCATCGGCGGCATCGGCAAGGGGCATCTGGTCAGGGAAGTCGACGCGCTCGGCGGCCTGATGGCGCGTGCCGCCGACCACGCCGGCATCCAATGGCGCACCCTGAATGCGAGCAAGGGCCCGGCGGTGCGCGCGACCCGCTGCCAGGCCGACCGTGCGCTGTACAAAGCGTATGTGCGGCGCGTGCTGGAAACGACGCCGAACCTGACCCTGTTCCAGCAGGCGGTGGACGACCTGATCCTCGACGGCGATCGCGTTGTCGGCGTCGTCACCCAGATGGGCCTGCGCTTCCGCGCCCCGACCGTGGTGCTGACCGCCGGCACCTTCCTGGCCGGCAAGATCCACATCGGTTTCGAGCACTACTCGGGCGGCCGCGCCGGCGATCCGCCGGCGACCGCGCTGGCCCTGCGCCTGCGCGAACTGCCGCTCGGCGCCGATCGATTGAAGACCGGCACGCCGCCGCGCATCGATGGCCGTTCGATCGATTATTCGAAGCTCGAGGAACAGCCCGGCGACACGCCGATGCCGGTCTTCAGCTTCCTCGGCTCGGTCGCCGACCATCCCGAACAGGTGAGCTGCTGGATCACCCATACCAGCGAACGCACCCACGAGATCATCCGCAGCGGCCTGGATCGCTCGCCGCTGTACACCGGCAAGATCGAAGGCGTCGGGCCGCGTTATTGCCCCTCGATCGAAGACAAGGTCGTGCGCTTCGCCGACAAGGCCTCGCACCAGATCTTCATCGAGCCGGAAGGCCTGAACACCACCGAGATCTATCCGAACGGCATCTCGACCTCGCTGCCCTTCGACGTGCAGCTCGCCCTGGTGCGTTCGATCCCGGGCCTGGAACAGGCGCACATCACCCGCCCCGGCTATGCCATCGAATACGACTATTTCGATCCGCGCGGGCTGAAGCATTCGCTGGAAACGAAAGCCATCGAGGGCCTGTTCTTCGCCGGCCAGATCAATGGCACCACCGGCTACGAGGAAGCGGCTGCGCAGGGTCTCATCGCCGGGCTCAACGCCGCGCTGAAAGTGCAGGGCCGCGATGCCTGGTGCCCGCGCCGCGACGAAGCCTATGTCGGCGTGCTGATCGACGACCTGATCACCAACGGCACCACCGAGCCCTATCGCATGTTCACGTCGCGGGCCGAATATCGCCTGCAGCTGCGCGAAGACAATGCCGATGCGCGCCTGACCGAGATCGGCCGCGGGCTCGGCTGCGTCGACGACACGCGCTGGGCCGCCCATGCGCGCAAGCGCGATGCGGTCGCGGCCGAACACGCGCGCCTGTCGCGCGTGTTCGCGGCGCCGAACAATGCGCTCGGCGCCGAGATCGCGGCCACGCTCGGCATCACCCTGACCCGCGAGGCCAGCGCCGCCGAGCTGCTGCGTCGCCCCGAGCTCGACTATGCCCGGCTGATGCAGGTCGCTTCGCTCGGCCCGGGCGTGGACGATGCCGCGGTCGCCGAACAGGTCGAGGTCGGCATCAAGTACGCCGGCTATCTCGATCGCCAGCGCGACGAGATCGAGCGCCAGCGTCGCCATGAAGCCTTGCCGATCCCCGAAGGCTTCGTTTACGCCGAAGTCCGCGGCCTGTCCGCCGAAGTGGCGCAGAAGCTGGCGCGCGTGAAGCCGGAAACCATCGGCCAGGCGGCGCGCATCAGCGGCGTCACCCCGGCCGCGATCTCGCTGCTGCTGGTGCACCTGCGTCGCGGCCAGCCCGAACTGGCGATCAGCGCATGAGCACGACACCGACGGAGATCTGGATCGGTCGCGGCAAGGACCAGCTCGGCCCGCACGCGCCCGACAAGATCCGCCAGCTGCAGGCCGAGGGCGCCCTGCGCGCCGACGACCTGCTGTGGTGGGACGGCCTGGCCGAGTGGACCGCACGCGATGCCGCCCTGGCCTTGCTCGGCATCGAGGCCGCGCCGGCACCGTTTCCCGCGCCGCCGCCGATGCCGGTTCCGAACGTCGCGCCCGCGTCGGTCGCGTCCACGAGCACGAGCACGACCACGCCCCAACGTCAGCGCGCCCTGGTCGCCGTGTTCGGCGGACTGGTGACCTTCGCGATCCTGGCCGCGGCGGCCTTCACCTTCCTGCGCACGCCGAACCTGTCGCTGCCGTCCCTGGCCGGTCGCAGCGATCTGGTCGAAGCCTTGAGCGGAGCGGCGATGTACAAGACCGCCTACGCCGAATACGTGATGAGCACCGACCGGGTGCCGCAGTCGCTGGCCGACATCGGCATGAGCAGCGCGCCCTACGGCGCCTTGTCGGGCGTGCGACTCGAAGCCGGAACGCTGCTGTTCGACACGCCACGCGGCGCGCTCGCACTGCAGCCGTACCGCAACGCGAACTACCAGATCTGGTTTCGCTGCGGCCGCGCCGCCCCACCGGCCGGCATGACCGCCCTGGGCACGATCGACTCGGCCTCGGCGACCACGGTGTCGGACGGCGACCTGCCGGACGATTGCCGCTGATCAATCCCCGTCGGCCGCGCAACGCGACCAGGTCCATTCCATCGCTGCGCCGTCGTCGCGGCCGTCGTCGACGCGCGCGAACAGGCGGCCGTCGGCCTCGCGGCGATAGGTGACGCGTTTCGGGAAGTCGTGCCCGGGCTGTTCGAACACGATCCGGCCGGGTTCGTGGGTCGTGGCCGGGAAGATCGTTTCCGGTTGGCCGCCGGGCTGGGCATGGAAGCGGATGCCCTCGGCATCGAACGTGATGCGCATGAACTCGAAGCCGACGAGTGTTCCGTCGCGGGTGTCGCGATGCCAGCCGAGCATGACGCCCGCCCTGGCGCTGCCCCAGCGTTCCTCGTTCTGCACGCCCTGGCGCTCGCCGCACCAGTCGCCCTGCAGCCAGTCCAGGTCGGTGCTTGCGCTCGCGCTGCCCGCGGCGAGCAGTGCCCACACCATCGTCATCGATCGCAGCGTCATCGTGCTTTCCTCGTCAGCGTGGGTCGGGTGCACACAGGTCCATGGCGCGCTGGTCCCAGTCGAACAGGCGCTCGATTTCCATGCCGTAGCGCGGCGGCTTGCCATGGGCGAAGGCCGTCGCCCGCCATTCTGCGCGCATGGCCTCGGCTTGTGCAGCCTGCGCCTTGCTCAATCCCGCCTCGGCCGCGGTACCGACGACGAAGCCCGGCACCAGGTCGCCCATTAGCAGGTCCAGCGCGTGGGCCTTGACGGGGTCGGGGTCGATGGCGGCGGCGAGGTACACGAAATCGGTCCGGACGCGGTTGTAGGCACGCCGCAGCAGCACGGCCGCGTCGCTGTCGCCGGCGGCGAAGGCGCGCCATG
>CALMWD010000112.1 GCA_937873105.1 uncultured Rhodanobacteraceae bacterium | reverse complement strand
CCATCGCGTCTGGGATGTAGCTGCCGTCGTGCGGGCAACTGACGATCAGCGGCGAACGGCCGCGCTGAAGGCTGACGATGTCCATATCGCGATGGTTACAGGCCGAAACGGGCGGGGGAATAGGGCGTCGGATCGAGGACGGTGTCCTGGCCCAGCATTTGCGCTGCCAGCAATTCGGCGCTGGCATTGGACATGCTCATGCCGAGCATGCCGTGGCCGGTCGCGAACCAGAGCCCGGGCACGCGGGCGCAGGCACCGAGGATGGGCAGGTCGTCGGTCGTCATCGGGCGCCAGCCCCACCAATCCTCGACGCGCTCCGGTCCCACGGGTTCATGCAGGAATTCGCTCGCGCCGCGCACCAAGGCATCGAGCCGGACGCGATTCAGCGTGTCGTCGTAACCGGCGAACTCCATCGTGCTGCCGAGCCGGAAGCCCGAGCCCCAGGTGGTGACGCAGACGCGTGGTTCGGCCAGCACCAGCGGGCGCCGTGGTGCGCGAATCGGACGGGTGTAGGTGATCGAATAGCCCTTGCCGGGCTGGATCGGGAGGCGCAGGTCGAGATCGCGCACGATCCGCGGTGACCAGGCGCCGCCGGCGAGCAGGATCTGCGGCGCGGCGAGGCGCTCGCTGCCGAAGCGCACGGCGACGAGCCGCGCGCCGTCGCGTTCGAAGGCCGAGACCTCGGACCGTTCGCGAATCGTCACGCCGGCCGCACGGGCGCGTTCGGCGAGTGCCGCGACATAACGATCGGGGCGGATATGCGCGTCGCTCGGCCAGTACAGGCCGCCGGCGACGCCCGGCTTCAGCGCCGGTTCCTCGCGTTCGACGCGGGCAGCGTCCCAGACCTCGACCGGCACGCCATGGGCGCGCAACACCTCGAGCTCGGTGCAGGCCGCGTCGAGCGCGCGCCGGGTGCGGAACACCTGCAGTTCGCCTTCGTGGCCGAACTCGCAGTCGATGCCTTCCTCGCGCACGAAGCGTTCGAGCAGGTCGCGCGAGCGGTTCAGCAGCGCCGCTTTCGCCGGCGCGACGCGTTCGACCTGGGCCTGGGTGCAGTTCAGCGCGAAGCGGGCAAGCCAGGCCAGGCGGGCGGGATCGAGCGTCGGGGCGATGCGCAGCGGCGCGTCGGGTTTCAGCAGCCACTTCAGGCCTTGCGCGACCACGCCCGGCTGGGCCAGCGGCAACGCATGCGAAGGCGTGATCGTGCCGCAATTGCCGTGCGAGGCGCCCGAACCGGCGACGGCGCGCTCCAGCACGGTCACGGCGCGGCCGGCTCGCGCCAGGGCGAGTGCGCAGCTCAGGCCGATCACGCCGCCGCCGATCACCAGGACGTCGGGCCGTGGTTCGCTCACAGCAGGATCACCGTGGCCAGGCCGAGGAAGGCGAAGAAGCCCATGACGTCGGTTACCGTGGTCAGGATGACGCCGCCGGCCAGCGCCGGATCGAAGCCCATGCGCTTCAGCGTCAGCGGCACCATCACTCCGGCGCCGGCGGCCGACATCAGGTTGACGGTCAGCGCGCAGGCGATCACCGCCGACAGGGCCGGGTCGCCGAACCACAGCCAGACGATGCCGCCGAGCAGCAGTCCGAGCGCGAGGCCGTTCATCAGGGCCACGCGCAACTCCTTCCACAGCAACACGGCGGCGTTCGAGGCGCTGACCTGGCCGAGCGCGAGGCCGCGGATCATCAGGGCCAGGACCTGGGTGCCGGCATTGCCGCCCATGCCGGCGACGATCGGCATCAGGATGGCGAGCGCCACCAGCTTCTCGATCGTGCCTTCGAAGCGGCCGACCACGCTGGCCGCGAGGAAGGCGGTGGCGAGGTTGATGCCGAGCCAGACCAGGCGCCGGCGCACCGCGCGGGTGACCGGGCTGAACAGGTCTTCCTCCTCGTCGAGGCCGGCCGCGCTCATGACCTGATGCTCGGCCTGGTAGCGGATGATGTCGACGACGTCGTCGATGGTGATGCGACCGAGCAGCACGTTGTTCGCGTCGACCACGGGCGCGGTGATCCAGTCGTGGTCGGCGAAGATCTGCGCGACCGCCTCGCTGGAGGTGTCGACCGTGATCGCCGACTGCGAGTCGTCCAGCAGTTCGTTGATCTGGGTGTCCGGTTGCGCGGTGATGATGCGCGACAGCGCGACCCGGCCGAGGTACTGGTTGCGGCGGCTGGTCACGTAGAGATGGTCGGTATGGTCGGGCAGCTCGCCGCGCAGGCGCAGGTAGCGCAGGACCACGTCGACGGTCACGTCCGGGCGCACGGTGACGGCGTCCGGGTTCATCAGTCGGCCGGCGCTGTCCTCGGGATAGGACAGCGCTTGTTCCAGGCGCTCGCGGTCGCTGCGGTCGAGCGAGCGCAGCACGGTGTCGGTGACCGTGTCGGGCAGGTCGTCGAAGAGGTCGGCGAGGTCGTCGATGTCCAGCGATTCGGCGGCCGCGACGATTTCGTCGTGGTCCATGTCGCTGAGCAGGCTCTCGCGCACTTCCTCGCCGACGTGGACCAGCACCTCGCCGTCGTCTTCGGCGTCGACCAGGCCCCAGACCATCAGGCGCTTGGCCGGCGGCAGCGACTCCAGCAGGTTGCCGATTTCGGCCGGGGTCAGGGTGTTGACGAGCCGGCGCACCGGGCCGAGGCGGCCCGAATCCAGCGCCTGGGACAGCGTCTTCATCTGGCGCGCGGCCTTGTCGAGTTGTGCGAGTTCGGCCATGGCGCGCTCCCGGCGATCTTCGATATCGCCTTGGCAAGGCGGAAAAAGTCCCGCGATTATCGCGACTTGGCCGAATGATGTCTCGTGGCAGTTGAAGTTCGATTCGCCGTTGGCGGCGCGCGGTCAGAACACCACGCTCTCGCCCGGTCGCGCGAGGTTCACGCTGGCGCCGAAATCGCGGCGCAACTTGTCCGCGAACACTTCCCGCGCCTGGTCCTCGCCATGCACCAGCCAGACGGGCGGGCGGTTCTTGATCGCGCCGTACCATTCGGCCAGTCCGGCCTGGTCGGCATGCGCCGAGAGTCCGCCGACGGTGTGCAGGGTCGCGTTCACCTTGATCTGCTCGCCGAAGATCTTCACGAACCTGGCGCCGTCGACGAGCTCGCGCCCGAGCGTGCCCGCGGCCTGGAAGCCCGGGAAGATCACGTGGGTGTTGTTGCGCCAGAGCTGGTGCTTGAGGTGATGACGGATGCGCCCGCCGTTGCACATGCCCGAACCGGCGATGATGATCAGCCCGCCGCCGACGCGGTTCAGCGCCATCGACTCCTGCAGGTTCGCGACCAGTTGCAGGTTCGGCAGGCGGAACGGATGCACGCGGCCCTTCCAGACCCGTTTAGCTTCCTCGTCGCACAATTCCTGGTGGTCGTCGTAGACCTTGACGACCTTGGTCGCGATCGGGCTGTCGAG